>CAYPIG010000022.1:634-34925 GCA_964410705.1 uncultured Gallionella sp. | reverse complement strand
CCGGTAACTGTGCTGGAAGTGTCCAATAATCGTGTCACTCAGGTTAAATCCGTTGCCGTTGATGGTTACACCGCTGTGCAGTTGGCACATGGTGTGCGTCGCGCGACCCGCGTCAGCAAAGCTGCCGCAGGACACTACGCCAAGGCGGGTGTGGAAGCTGGTAGTGCACTGAAGGAATTCACTGTATCTGCAGATCATGGTCTCGAAGCTGGCGCAACCGTCAGTGTAGAAATCTTTTCGGTGGGTCAACTCGTAGACGTAACTGGTACGACCAAGGGTAAAGGTTATGCCGGCACGATCAAGCGTTACCATTTCAAATCCGGTCGCGCATCTCACGGTAACTCCAAGTCTCACAACGTACCGGGTTCTATCGGTATGGCGCAGGATCCAGGTCGCGTATTTCCTGGTAAGCGCATGACGGGTCATCTGGGTGACGTGCAGCGTACTGTTCAAAATTTACAAATCGTGCGTGTGGACGTTGCGCGCTCATTGTTGCTGGTTAAAGGCGCCGTTCCCGGTTGCACAAACAGCAAAATCATCGTGCGTCCCGCAGTGAAGGCAGGTGCCTAATGGAACTTAAAGTCATCAATGATAAGGGTCTGTCCACTTCGAATCTGAGTGCTTCTGACGAAGTGTTCGGTCGTGGTTACAATGAAGATCTGGTGCATCAACTGGTAACCGCTTACCAGGCAAATGCGCGCGCAGGTAACAGCAAGCAGAAGAGCCGCTGTGAAATCGCCAAGAGCACTCGCAAGCCGTTTGCCCAAAAGGGTACGGGTCGTGCACGTGCCGGTATGGCATCCAGCCCTCTGTGGCGTGGTGGTGGTAAGATCTTCCCGAACACCGGCGAAGAAAATTACACACAGAAGGTCAATCGCAAGATGTATCGCGCAGGTTTTGCTGCGATCCTCTCCAAGCTGGTTTCTGATGAGCGCCTGGTTGTGATCGACGATCTGACTGTAGATGCGCCTAAGACCAAGTTGCTTGCCGACAAGATCAAGGGTCTGGGTATTTCAGGCCGCATTCTGGTTATCACCGACAGCATGGATGAAAATCTGTATCTGTCTTCACGCAATCTGCCTAACGTTCTGGTTCTGGAAGCCTATCAGGCAGATCCGGTCAGTCTGGTTCGTTTCCCGAATGTCGTTGTTACACGCGGTGCGGTTGCTAAAATTGAGGAGATGTTCGCATGAGTGCACAATCATTTAGTCAAGAGCGTTTGATGAAAGTGTTGATCGCTCCGCAAATCTCTGAAAAAGCAACTTACGTGGCTGACAAGTACGAGCAAGTTATTTTCAAGGTTTCGACCGATGCAACTAAGCCTGAAATCAAGGCGGCCGTTGAATTCATGTTCAAGGTTAAAGTGGACAGCGTTCAGGTAGCCAACGTTCAGGGCAAGGTAAAGCGTTCAGGCCGATTCACTGGCCGTCGCAACAACTGGAAGAAAGCCTACGTATGTCTGGCTTCCGGTCAGGAAATTAACTTCGCTGTTAGCGAGCAAGGATAATTATCATGGCACTGATCAAACTCAAACCAACTACACCGGGACAGCGCGCCGTCGTTCGCGTTGTCAACAAGGAGCTGCATAAGGGTAAGCCTGTTGCATCCTTGCTGGAAAAGAAAACCAAGACCGCTGGCCGTAATAACAACGGTCACATCACCACGCGTCACATGGGTGGCGGTCACAAGCAGCATTATCGTCTGATCGACTTCAAGCGCAGCAAGGATGGCATTCCATGCACGGTTGAGCGTCTGGAGTACGATCCTAACCGCAGTGCGAATATCGCATTGCTGCTGTATGTCGATGGCGAACGTCGTTACATTATCGCTCCTAAGGGTGTTTCAGCCGGCGCGCAGCTGATCAGCGGTTCGGAAGCTCCGATCCGTGCTGGCAATGCGATGCCGTTGCGCAACATTCCGGTCGGTTCGACGATACACTGCATCGAAATGCTGCCAGGCAAGGGCGCTCAACTGGCTCGCTCAGCTGGCACCTCTGTTCAATTGCTGGCGCGTGACGGAAGTTATGCTCAGTTGCGTCTGCGTTCAGGTGAGATCCGCAAGGTTCATATCGATTGCAAGGCGACATTGGGCGAAGTGGGTAACTCCGAGCACAGCCTGCGCTCTATCGGCAAAGCCGGTGCGATGCGTTGGCGCGGTGTTCGTCCTACCGTTCGCGGTGTGGTCATGAACCCGGTCGATCACCCGCACGGTGGTGGTGAGGGCAAGACTGCAGCGGGTCGTCACCCGGTCAGCCCATGGGGTGTACCGGCTAAGGGCTTCCGCACACGTCGAAACAAGCGCACAAACAACATGATCGTGCGTCGTCGTTTTAAGGCATAAGGGGTAATTAAACATGGCACGTTCCATTAAAAAAGGTCCATTTGTTGATGCACATCTGCTCAAGAAGGTTGAGACCGTGCGCGCAACGAATGATAAGCGTCCTGTCAAAACCTGGTCTCGCCGTTCCACGGTGCTGCCTGAGTTTGTCGGATTGACGATTGCTGTACACAACGGTAAGCAGCATATTCCTGTGTATGTTTCTGAAAACATGGTTGGTCATAAGTTGGGTGAGTTTTCCCTGACTCGTACCTTCAAGGGTCATGCTGCTGATAAAAAAGCAGCTAAGAGATAAGGGAGGCATGATGACTTTAACTACTGCAGTTGCAAAAAATATACATCTCTCTGCACAAAAGGGCCGTCTGGTTGCCGATCAGATTCGCGGTCTGCCTGTGGCGCAAGCGCTGAACATTCTTAATTTCAGCCCTAAGAAGGGTGCTGGCATCATCAAGAAGGCGCTTGATTCTGCTATCGCCAATGCGGAGCACAATGACGGTGCGGATATTGACGAATTGAAAGTCAAGGTTATCTATGTTGACAAGGCAGCTTCGCTCAAGCGCTTCATGGCTCGTGCTAAGGGTCGCGGCAATAAGATCGAAAAACAGACTTGTCATATCACTGTTAGCGTCGGAAGCTGAGGATAAATTATGGGACAGAAAATTCACCCAACCGGTTTCCGGTTAAGCGTTCGCAAGAACTGGGATTCTAAGTGGTTTGCAAGCAGTGCCAATTTTTCGGACATGCTGCTCAAAGACATCGAAGTGCGTGCTTATCTGAAGAAGAAGCTGGCGTCCGCTATGGTCTCCAAGATCATCATCGAGCGTCCTGCCAAGAGCGCAAAGGTTACCATCTACACAGCGCGTCCTGGCATGGTGATCGGCAAGAAGGGCGAAGACATCGAAATGCTGCGCGCTGAACTGCGCAAGCGTATGGGTCTTCAGTCTGTCGACCTGGCCATCGAAGAAGTTCGCAAGCCGGAAATCGATGCGCAATTGATCGCAGACAACATCACCGCTCAGCTGGAAAAGCGCATCATGTTCCGTCGTGCTATGAAGCGTTCTATGCAGAATGCAATGCGTCTGGGTGCTCTGGGCATCAAGATCATGAGCGGCGGTCGTCTGAATGGTATCGAAATTGCCCGTACCGAGTGGTATCGCGAAGGCCGTGTGCCCTTGCATACACTGCGTGCTGATATCGACTACGGTACATCAGAAGCCAAGACCACCTATGGCATCATCGGTGTAAAGGTTTGGGTCTATAAGGGTGATGCAGGTCAGGAGCTTGTTGCCCCTGTTGCCGCAGAACCTGAAAAACGTGTAAAGAAGCCAGGAGCTAAGCATGCTACAGCCAGCTAGAAGAAAGTACCGTAAGGAACAAAAAGGCCGCAATACCGGGATTGCCACTCGTGGTAACAAGGTTAGCTTCGGCGAATTTGGTCTGAAGTCGGTTGCACGCGGTCGTCTGACCGCACGTCAGATCGAAGCCGCACGTCGCGCAATGACACGTCATATTAAGCGCGGCGGACGTATCTGGATTCGCGTATTCCCGGACAAGCCCATCTCCAAGAAACCAGCGGAAGTTCGTATGGGTAATGGTAAGGGTAATCCTGAGTACTACGTTGCCGAGATTCAACCCGGCAAGATGTTGTACGAAATGGATGGCGTCAGTGAAGAGCTGGCTCGCGAAGCGTTTAAACTGGCATCTGCAAAGCTGCCGCTTGCGACTGTTTTTGTCGTAAGACAAGTAGGTGAATAATCATGAAGGCTAGTGAACTTAAACTCAAGGCTAAGTCCGAATTGCAGCAGGATCTGCTGTCTCTGACTCGTGCACAATTTGGTCTGCGTATGCAGGTCGCCACGCAACAAATGACGAACACCAGCGAGATCCGCAAGGTTCGTCGTGACATTGCGCGCATTAAAACCGTTATGACGCAGAAGGATGTTCAATCATGAGCGAAACTACAGTTAAGCGTACCCTGACCGGTACCGTAACCAGCGACAAAATGGACAAGACTGTAACCGTCCTGGTCGAGCGAAAAGTAAAACACCCGTTGCTGGGTAAGATTGTGCGCGTCTCCAAGAAGTACCATGCTCATGATGAAAACAATGAGTGCAGTACCGGTGATGTCGTCACTATCGAAGAGTGTCGTCCGCTTTCCAAGACCAAGGCATGGCGTGTAGCTAAAGCTGCCTAAGGTTTTTGAGCAAATACGAAATTACAACTTGCAAATTGTTTTAATTTGCATATAATACGCGGCTTGTTACATCGCCGCTTGCGGCGTCCTTAACCCGAACGGGTTCCAAAACTGGCCGCCGTAAGCGGAAAAAGTTGGAGATTAAATAATGATACAAATGCAGTCTGTTTTAGATGTGGCTGACAACACTGGCGCGCGCTCGGTTATGTGCATCAAGGTGTTGGGTGGTTCTAAGCGTCGTTATGCTTCCGTTGGTGATGTTATCAAGGTAAGTATTCGCGATGCGGCTCCCCGTGGTCGTGTAAAAAAAGGTGAGGTTTACAACGCTGTTGTCGTTCGCACGGCATACGGTGTTCGTCGTTCTGATGGTTCGCTGGTTAAGTTCGACGGCAATGCCGCTGTGCTGCTGAATGCCAAGCTGGAACCAATCGGCACGCGTATCTTCGGGCCAGTCACGCGCGAATTGCGTACTGAAAAGTTTATGAAGATCGTTTCGCTTGCGCCTGAAGTGCTTTAGCGTTAACAGGTTGATCGAGGAAAAACATGCGTAAGATTAAGAAAAACGATGACGTGATTGTGATCGCTGGCAAAGACAAGGGTAATCGCGGGAATGTATTGAGCGTTCTGGGTGATTATCTGCTGGTTAGCGGGATCAACAAGGTCAAGAAGCATCAGAAGCCAAATCCTGTAAAGGGTATGGCGGGCGGTATCATCGAAAAAGAGTCGAAAATACATATTTCAAATGTTGCATTGTTCAATGCGGCTGCAAATAAAGGTGATCGAGTCGGTATTAAGACGCTGGAAGACGGCCGCAAGGTTCGCGTATTCAGGTCCAACGGCGAAGTTGTTGACGCATAAGGGGTATAGGCATGGCTCGTTTGTATGAGATTTACAAGGACAAGATTTCGGCTGACCTGATGGCTCAGTTCGGTTACAAGTCCGCAATGGAAGTACCGCGCATCGAAAAGATCACTCTGAATATGGGTGTGGGTGAAGCGGTTGCTGACAAGAAGGTTATGGATTTCGCGGTGGGCGATATGCAGAAGATCGCGGGTCAAAAGCCTGTAGTCACCATGTCCAAGAAATCGATCGCAGGTTTTAAGATTCGCGAAGGTTATCCGGTTGGTTGCAAGGTTACGCTGCGTAAAGATCGCATGTATGACTTTCTCGATCGTCTGATTTCGGTTGCGATTCCTCGTATCCGCGATTTCCGCGGTATTTCGGGCAAGTCTTTTGATGGCCGTGGTAACTACAACATGGGCGTCAAAGAGCAGATCATATTTCCAGAAATCGAATATGAAAAGGTCGATGCGCTGCGTGGGATGAATATCACCATCACCACATCCGCTAAGACTGACGAAGAAGCCCGTGCACTGCTGCTGGCTTTCAAACTCCCATTAAAGAAATGAGGGATTACTAATGGCTAAGATGTCATTGATTAACCGCGACCTCAAGCGTCGTGAGATGGTCGAGAAATTTGCTGTAAAGCGCGCTGAACTGAAAGCTGCAATCGCCAACGTAGCGCTGTCTGATGAGGAGCGTGCCGCGGCTCGCCTGAAGCTGCAGTCTTTGCCTCGCGATTCCAGCCCTGTGCGTCTGCGTAATCGCTGTGCGTTGACAGGTCGTCCACGCGGTACATTCAGGAAGTTTGGTTTGGGTCGCATTAAGGTTCGTGAATTTGCGATGCGTGGTGAGATTCCTGGCATCACTAAGGCAAGCTGGTAGGAGTAATAAATATGAGCATGAATGATCCAATTTCCGATATGTTAACGCGCATCCGCAATGCGCAAATGGCCGAAAAAGCCAGCGTATCTATGCCGTCTTCCAAGTTGAAGGTTGCTATTGCTGAGGTTCTCAAAGAAGAAGGCTATGTTGATGGCTTTAAAATCGAACAAGGTGCGCCTGGTAAGGCAACGCTTGAAATCGGTCTTAAATACTACAGCGGTCGCCCAGTAATTGAAAAAATCCAGCGTATCAGCCGTCCCGGTTTGCGTATTTACAAGGGCAACAGCGAGATCCCCAAGGTCATGAACGGTCTGGGTATCGCGATTGTTTCTACTTCGAAGGGTTTGATGACTGACCGCAAAGCACGCGCCAATGGTATTGGTGGCGAAGTATTGTGCGTCGTCGCGTAGTGAGGTAAGTATGTCTAGAGTAGCCAAGAATCCTGTTGTAGTCCCTGGTGATGTTGTCGTTACTATGGCTGCCAATGAAATTTCGATGAAAGGCCCGTTGGGCGTTCTTGTTCAGCCTTTGAATGCTGATGTGAAAGTTGTACACGAAGGCGATAGCCTGATGTGCTCAGCGACCAGCGGTTCAAAGCAATCCAATGCCATGTCCGGTACCATCCGTGCATTGCTCGCCAACATGGTAGTCGGCGTAAGCAAGGGTTTTGAGCGCAAGCTGACTCTGGTAGGCGTGGGTTACCGTGCTCAAGCTGTTGGTGATACGCTGAACCTGACCCTGGGTTTTTCTCACCCGGTAGCTTATACGATGCCCGAAGGTGTAGTTGTTACGACCCCGACTCAGACCGAAGTGGTTTTGAAGGGTGCTGACAAGCAACGCGTAGGTCAGGTTGCCGCTGAAATTCGCGCTTATCGTTCACCAGAGCCTTATAAGGGCAAGGGTGTTCGTTACAGCGATGAAGTTGTGGCGCTCAAAGAAACCAAGAAGAAATAATTGAGGCGGATATGTTGAATAAAAAAGCATCTCGTCAGCGCAGAGCACGCAAAACCCGTGCCCGCATTGCTGAACAAAGAACCGTACGTCTGGCTATCCATCGTACAAATATGCATATCTACGCGCAGATCATTTCTGCATGCGGCGGTAAGATTTTGGCCAGTGCTTCCAGCGTTGAGAAGGAAGCCAATCTGGCGAACGGTGGAAACAAGGCTGCGGCTTCCGTAGTCGGTCAGCGTATCGCTGAAAAGGCTAAGACCGCAGGTATCACGCAGGTTGCCTTCGATCGTTCCGGTAATCGTTATCATGGTCGTGTTAAGGCGCTGGCAGAAGCTGCGCGTGAACACGGTCTGCAGTTCTAATTGGAGTTGAGCAATGGCTAAGCCGCAAGGAAAAGTTCAAAAAGAGGAACGCGATGATGGCATGATCGAAAAGATGATCGCCGTAAACCGCGTCACCAAAGTCGTCAAGGGCGGTCGTATCATGGGCTTCGCAGCTCTGGCTGTAGTGGGCGATGGTGATGGTCGTATCGCGATGGGTAAGGGCAAGTCCAAGGAAGTGCCTGTAGCCGTGCAAAAGGCGATGGAAGAATGCCGTCGCAACCTGTTCAAGGTCAACCTGAAGGATGGTACTTTGCACCACGCCGTAGTCGGAACTCACGGCGCTGCCAAGGTTCTGATTCGTCCGGCGACTGAAGGTACCGGCATCATCGCCGGTGGCGCGATGCGTGCGGTATTCGAAGCGGTTGGTGTGCGCGACGTATCTGCCAAATGCCTGGGTTCCAGCAATCCATACAATGTTGTTCGCGCAACTTTGAATGGTCTTAAAGCGTTGAACGCGCCGTCTGAAATTGCTGCCAAGCGCGGCAAGAATCTCGACGAAATTTTGGGGTAAGAAATGACACAAGCCAAAACAATTAAAGTGACACAGATCAAAAGCATGATTGGCACCAAGCAGTCACATCGCGATACGCTTCGCGGCTTAGGTCTGCGTCGTATCAATCACACCGTAGAACTCGAGGATACACCTTGCGTTCGCGGCATGATTAACAAGGTGTTTTACTTGGTTAAATACGAGGCTCAATAATGCAACTCAATACAATTCAAGCAGCATTGGGCGCCAAGCACGCCAAGCGTCGCGTAGGTCGCGGTATTGGTTCCGGTCTGGGTAAGACATGCGGACGCGGTCATAAGGGTCAGAAGTCACGTGCAGGCGGTTTTCATAAGGTCGGTTTCGAAGGCGGTCAAATGCCTTTGCAGCGTCGTTTGCCTAAGCGCGGTTTCGTATCGCTGACAGCTGGCAATACGGTCGAAGTTCGTCTGGGTGACTTGCAAAAGCTGCCGGTTGATGCCATCGATCTGTTGGCGCTGAAGCAGGCTGGACTGGTTCGCGCCGGTGCTTTGGGTGCAAAAGTTTTTCTCTGTGGTGAAATCGCCCGCGCAGTCAAGTTGCAAGGTTTGCAGGTAACCGCAGGTGCACGTGCAGCGATTGAAGCCGCTGGCGGTAGCATCGAAGAGTAAGCGCTGTGAGCAACGTTGCTAAGGACGTACCAAAGGCCAAATACGGGGATTTAAGTGCCCGTCTTTGGTTCCTGCTGGGGGCTTTGATTGTGTACCGTATCGGTGCGCATATTCCAGTGCCCGGCATAGATCCTGTCGTTCTGGCTGATTTGTTCAAGACGCAGAAGAACGGCATACTGGGCATGTTCAACATGTTTTCAGGTGGTGCGCTGTCCCGCTTCACGCTATTTGCACTGGGCATCATGCCGTATATTTCGGCATCGATTATCATGCAGCTGGCTGCGATCGCGGTACCGTATCTTGAGCAATTGAAGAAGGAAGGTGAGGCTGGTCGTCGCAAGATTACCCAGTACACCCGTTATGGCACGCTGGGTCTGGCCTTGTTCCAGTCATTTGGTATCTCTGTTGCCTTGCAGGCTCAGCCGGGTCTGGTTCTTCATCCTGGTGGCATGTTCCAGATGACGACTATGATCACGCTGGTTGCAGGTACCATGTTCCTGATGTGGCTGGGCGAGCAGATCACCGAACGCGGTTTGGGTAACGGTATCTCTCTGATCATCTTCGCGGGTATCGCGGCAGGTCTGCCTAGTGCGATCGGCAGTACGCTGGAGTTGGCCCGTACCGGTGCTTTTTCGATCCCTCTGGTGTTGTTCCTGTTTGTCGGCGCTATCGCTGTTACTGCGTTGGTTGTATTCGTCGAACGCGGTCAGCGCAAGATACTGGTGAACTATGCCAAGCGTCAGGTGGGCAACAAGGTTTATGGCGGTCAAAGCTCCCATTTGCCTCTGAAACTTAACATGGCGGGTGTGATTCCTCCGATTTTTGCTTCCAGTATCATCCTGTTTCCTGCTACTATTGCGGGCTGGTTTGGCAATTCGCAGGGGATGAGCTGGCTGAAGGATGTAAGTCAGATGTTGTCGCCGGGTCAGCCTGTATATGTGATGGCCTATGCTTCTGCTATTTTGTTCTTCTGTTTCTTCTATACGGCTCTGGTATTCAGCCCCAAGGAGACAGCGGACAACCTGAAGAAGAGCGGTGCGTTCCTGCCAGGCATACGTCCCGGAGAGCAGACTGCCAAGTATGTTGAAAAGATCATGTTGCGTCTGACCTTGATCGGTGCTGTGTATATTACGCTGGTTTGTCTTCTGCCTGAGTTCCTGGTGGTCAAGTTCAACGTTCCTTTTTACTTCGGTGGAACGTCGCTGTTGATTCTGGTTGTGGTGACTATGGATTTCATGGCGCAAGTGCAGTCGTACCTGATGACGCACCAGTATGATAGTTTGCTGAAGAAGGCTAATTTTAAAGGTGGGTTGTCACGCTAATGGCAAAAGAAGATGTAATTCAGATGCAAGGTGAGATAGAGGAGTCGTTGCCTAATGCAACTTTCCGAATCAAGCTGGAAAATGGTCATGTTGTTTTAGGTCATATCTCGGGGAAAATGCGTATGCACTATATTCGTATTCTGCCTGGCGATAAGGTGACGGTGGAGTTAACTCCATATGATTTGAGCAGAGCGCGTATTGTGTTCCGCGCCAAATAGTTAATAGTCAGGAGAAGTAAATGAGAGTTCAAGCATCAGTAAAAAAGATCTGCCGTAACTGCAAGATCGTTATTCGTAAACGTGTTGTGCGTGTAATTTGCACTGAGCCACGTCACAAGCAACGCCAAGGTTAATTTCTTAACTTTGGTTTTTGATGATATAATTTTCGTTTTTTAAAGATAGGGTAGCTGCATGGCACGTATTGCAGGGGTAAATATCCCAAACCATCAACACGCTGTAATTGCTTTAACTGCAATTTATGGTATCGGACGAGTTCGCTCGCAAGGCATTTGCGCGGCGGCTGGTGTTACACCTAGCGTCAAGATGAAAGATCTGACGGACGCAGAGGTAGAAAAGCTGCGCGAAGAAGTTGCAAAATTCACAGTTGAAGGTGATCTGCGTCGCGAAACGACAATGAACATCAAGCGTCTGATGGATTTGGGTTGTTATCGCGGCGTGCGTCATCGTCGTGGGCTGCCTTGTCGCGGACAACGGACTCGCACCAACGCGCGTACACGTAAGGGACCGCGTAAGGCTATCTCCGGTTCCAAAAAGTAAGTTTGCTTTAAAGCGAGAGGAATAAATCATGGCTAAGCCAAGCACGAAAGTGCGTAAAAAAGTTAAAAAGAATGTGGTCGAAGGTATCGCCCATGTTCATGCATCCTTTAACAACACCATCGTGACCATTACGGATCGTCAGGGCAATGCACTGGCCTGGTCCACAAGCGGCGCGAATGGTTTTAAGGGTTCGCGTAAGAGCACTCCGTTTGCTGCTCAGGTTGCTGCTGAAGTTGTCGGCAAGTCTGCTGCTGAATGCGGAGTCAAGAATATTGAAGTGCGTATCAAGGGCCCAGGTCCTGGTCGTGAATCTACAGTACGTGCATTGAATGCAGCTGGTTTTAAGATCACAAGCATTTCTGATATTACGCCGGTGCCGCACAACGGTTGCCGTCCGCCTAAAAAGCGTCGTATCTAATTTATTTGGGAGTTGATCTTGGCTAGAAATCTTGATGCAAAATGCCGTAAGTGCCGTCGCGAGGGCGAAAAGCTCTTCCTGAAGGGCGAAAAATGCTTTACTGACAAGTGTGCAGTCGAGCGCCGCGCTTATCCACCCGGTCAGCACGGCCAGCGCCGCAATACACGCTTGTCCGAGTACGGTGGTCAGTTGCGTGAAAAGCAAAAAGTTCGTCGTATCTACGGCGTACTAGAGCGTCAGTTCCGTCTGACATACAAGAAGGCTGCTGCTTCACGCGGTATCACCGGCGAATCGCTGCTGCAATTGCTGGAGTCCCGTCTGGACAACGTTTCCTACCGTATGGGTTTTGGTGCTTCTCGTGCCGAAGCGCGTCAGGTGGTTCGTCACAACGGTCTGCTTGTAAACGGCAAGCGTGTAAACATTCCTTCCTATCAGGTTCGTCCAGGTGACGTAGTTGAAGTGGCGGAAAAGTCCAAGGCTCAATTGCGCATCAAGGCATCGATCGCCGCGGCTGAAACACGCGGTTTCCCTGAGTGGATCGAGATGGATACCAAGGCATTCAAGGGTACATTCAAAGCCAACCCACAACGTGCTGAACTGCCTGCAACCATCAACGAGCATCTCGTGGTTGAGTTGTATTCCAAGTAATCCACGCGGAGTAGCTTATGTATAACAATGATTTTTTGAAGCCTCGCATTATTGAAGTTCAAAAGATTTCCGAGACCCAGGCTAAAGTGGTCATGGAACCTTTTGAGCGCGGTTTCGGCCACACCCTGGGCAACGCGTTGCGCCGCATCCTGCTGTCATCGATGGCAGGTTCTGCACCGACCGAAGTCAAGATGGCTGGCGTATTGCATGAATACGCGACCATCGACGGTGTTCAGGAAGATGTAGTCGATATTCTTCTGAACCTGAAGGGTATCGTTCTGCGTTTGCATGGCGTCAAGGAAGTTGTGCTGACTCTGAAAAAGGAAGGCTTCGGCGTAGTTACTGCGGCCGATATCAGTGCAAATGCTGAAGTTGAGGTTTTGAATCCTGATCACGTGATTGCTCATCTGACTGCCGGCGGTAAGCTGGATATGCAGATCAAGGTAGAGCAAGGTCGTGGTTATGTTTCAGCAATTTCACGTCAGTTGCCGAATGAAACCCGTGCAGTTGGACACATCGCACTGGACGCATCGTTCAGCCCGGTCAGCCGTGTCAGCTATGCAGTTGAAAGTGCCCGTGTTGAACAGCGCACCGATCTTGACAAGCTGATCATGACGATCGAAACCAACGGTGCAATTGATCCTGAACAGGCGATCCGCAATGCCGCGCGCATTCTGGTCGATCAGTTCTCGGTGTTTGCCGCACTGGAAGGCACTGAGCCGGTCGTCGAGAAGGAACATGTTCCTCAGGTCGATCCTATCCTGTTGCGTCCGGTTGACGATCTGGAACTGACTCCGCGTTCTTCTAACTGTCTGAAGGCGCAGAGCATCCATTACATTGGCGATCTGATCCAGTACAGCGAGAACGATCTGCTGCGCACGCCAAATCTGGGTCGTAAGTCCCTGAATGAAATCAAGCAGGTTCTTGCTGAGCACAATCTGTCGCTGGGCATGAAGCTGGAAAACTGGCCGGTTGCAGCCGCTTAAAGCTGCACAGCCGTTAGTGGAATAACTGAAGTTTAAGAGAGGCAAATTATGCGTCACCGTTTAGGTTTAAGAAAACTCAACCGTACCAGCAGTCACCGTCTGGCAATGTTCCGCAACATGACTGTGTCGCTGTTGCGTCACGAAGTCATCAAGACTACCCTGCCCAAGGCCAAGGAACTGCGTCGCGTTGCAGAACCTATCCTGACGCTTGGTAAGACTCCTACACTGGCTAACCGTCGTCTGGCTTTTGCCCGTTTGCGTGACCGTGAAATGGTTACCAAGCTGTTCGACGAGCTGGGTCCACGTTATGCTACCCGCAACGGCGGCTACTTGCGTGTTCTGAAGTTCGGCTTCCGTCAGGGCGACAATGCTCCTATGGCGCTGATCGAGCTGATGGATCGCCCGGCTGATGCCGAAGTGGTTGATGCCGAGTAACAAACCGTGAGGTTTGAGTTTTAATCGAAAAGCCGGACAAGTCCGGCTTTTTGTTATTATCAGCACCGGTTTGCCGTTTACTTACAAATTAAGGAGTGCGTATGTCACACTGGTTCGAAGACAATTCCAAATCTATCGGTCACACGCCGCTGGTTCGTCTCAATCGAATTACCGATGGGGCACATGCCACGATACTGGCCAAGATAGAAGGGCGCAATCCCGGATATTCGGTCAAGTGCCGTATCGGTGCTGCGATGGTTGCCGATGCCCAGTTGCGCGGGGTGCTGGGGCCTGGTCGCGAACTGGTTGAGCCTACCAGCGGCAACACCGGTATTGCGCTCGCTGCAGTCGCCGCTGCACAAGGGATAGCGCTGACCCTGACCATGCCTGAAACCATGAGTCTGGAACGCCGCAAACTGCTGGTCGCATACGGCGCTAAACTGGTGCTGACTGAAGGTGCTAAAGGCATGAGCGGCGCGATCGCAAAGGCTGAAGAGATCGCAGCCTCTGATCCTGATAAGTATGTGCTGCTTCAGCAGTTCAAGAATCAGGCCAATCCGGCGATACATGAAATGACTACGGGTCCTGAGATCTGGAACGATACCGACGGTATCGTCGATATGGTGGTCGCCGGTGTGGGCACCGGGGGCACCATTACCGGGATCTCCCGCTACATCAAGAATACAAAAGGCCGTGCAATCACTACGGTTGCAGTTGAGCCTGCTGCCAGCCCCGTGCTCAGCCAGAAACGCGCGGGAGAGCCTTTAAAGCCAGGTCCGCATAAGATTCAGGGCATAGGGGCGGGTTTTGTGCCCGACACACTGGATATGTCGCTGGTCGATGTTATCGAGCAGGTGAGCAACGAAGAAGCCGTACTCTACGCGCGCCGTCTGGCGGCTGAAGAGGGCATATTGTCCGGAATTTCCAGCGGTGCGGCGGTTGCCGTCGCGGTTCGCATGGCGCATCGCCCCGATAATGCAGGAAAAACCATAGTCGTTATTCTTCCCGACTCCGGCGAGCGCTATCTGAGTTCGGTGTTGTTTGAAGGCATGTTCGACGAAAAGGGACTGGCTGTCTGAACCAGACCCTGCGTTCTAGGTGTGGATTCTGTTATTTTGGCCAGGCCCGGGAGATGCACTCGATCCTATATTGGATATCAAGGAAATAAAAAACTTTGAAGTGCGGTATCGTAGGCTCTCCCATGCAGGTAAATCCACTCTGTTCTCGATTTTAGATGATTCAATGAAGCTGGCTGGCGATTTACGATGCTGACTTTAGCAATCGCAGCACGAATACCGGCGCTCCAACATCATATAACCGCGATGATACGCATAACAACACCATACCCATGCTCGAAGACATCAAGAAAACCCTGTGGGCAACTGCCGACAAGCTGCGTGCCAACATAGATGCCGCTGAATATAAGCACTTAGTCCTTGGACTGATCTTCGTTAAGTTCGTCTCTGACAGCTTCGTGTCCCGCCGGGCTGAGCTGCAAAGTCGCTTTGCCGATAAGACGGATGAGTACTACCTGCCTGATTGTACTGATGAGTTGCTAGCTGCCGAACTGGAAGACCGTGACTACTACACGGAGGGGAATGTCTTCTGGGTGCCTGAGTCTGCCCGTTGGGAGACATTACGTGCCGCTGCCAAGCAACCGGACATCGGTAAGCGCATAGACGAGGCACTGGTCGTTATTGAGACAGAGAACCCTAAGCTCAAGGGTATCCTCGATAAGCGTTATGCCCGTGCACAGTTGCCGGACGGCAAGTTGGGTGAGCTGGTTGACCTTGTTTCAACCATCGGTTTTGGTTCTAATGCGGGGCAAGCCCGTGATGTGCTGGGGCAGGTATATGAATACTTCCTCGGTCAGTTCGCCAGTGCAGAGGGTAAACGGGGTGGTCAGTTTTACACCCCAGCCAGCATTGTTAAAACGCTGGTGGCGGTACTCGCCCCCCATCATGGCAAGGTGTATGACCCCTGCTGTGGTTCAGGCGGTATGTTCGTGCAGTCTGAAAAATTTATCGAGTCGCATGGCGGTAAGCTAGGTGACGTTGCCATATTCGGGCAGGAGTCCAACCCGACGACATGGCGACTGGCTGCAATGAACCTTGCCATACGTGGCATCGACTTTAACCTCGGGCGTGAGCCGGGGGATACTTTTACCAGGAACCAGCATCCCGACTTACGTGCCGACTTCGTGCTGGCAAATCCGCCCTTCAATATCAGCGACTGGTGGCATGGCAGCCTGACGGGTGACCCACGCTGGGAGTTTGGTGACCCACCAGCAGGTAACGCCAACTATGCGTGGTTGCAGCACATGCTGTATCACTTAAAACCTACAGGGCGTGCCGGGATTGTCTTGGCGAATGGCTCGATGAGTTCCAGCCAGAACAGCGAGGGCGATATACGCCGCGCCATGGTTGAGGCGGATGTGGTGGAGGTGATGATAGCCTTGCCCGGTCAGCTCTTCTTCAATACCCAGATTCCCGCCTGCCTGTGGTTCCTTGCCAAGAACAAGACCAAACGCCGCGGCGAAGTGCTGTTCATAGATGCCCGTAAGCTGGGACACATGATTAGCCGGGTGCAGACCGAGCTGACCGATGAGGTTATAGAACGCATTGCAGGCACGGTAGCCGCATGGCGGGGTGATTTCCCCCCTCTCCCATCGGGAGAGGGACGGAGTGAGGGCTGGGGTGAGGGGCGGAGTGAGGCACTCCCTCTCCCATCGGGAGAGGGAAAGGGTGAGGGGCGTGGTGGGAAGCCGCAATTCAAACTTCCGTTACCCGACGATCTGCTAGAGTTCGCCCGTGAATTAAGGCAACACAGCACCGATGCGGAACAGAGGCTATGGTCCGCCTTGCGTGACCGTCGTATGTCGGGCGCGAAATTTCGCCGACAACACCCCATTGAACCCTACGTACTTGATTTTTATTGCCATGACTTGAAATTGGCAATAGAGCTTGATGGCGGTCAGCACAATATGGACGAAGGTCGTGCCCATGACGATCGACGTAACCACTTTCTTGAAGAGCGAGGCATTCAAGTTCTGCGCTTCTGGAACAACGATGTCTTTCAACAGTCCGAAGCGGTTTTGCAGGCAATCTATAATGCGGTGAATGGCAATTTACCCTCACCCCTAACCCCTCTCCCGGCGGGAGAGGGGAATAGTTATCAGGACATTCCCGGCTATTGTCGCAGCGTGAAGCTGGCTGAGATTGCAGAGCATGGTCACGTCCTTACCCCCGGCAGATATGTAGGTGCGGAGGCTGTCGAAGACAACGATGAGGACTTTGCCGACAAGATGCAGACCCTGACTGAAAAGCTGGGTGAGCAGATGGCAAAGGGAATGGAGCTAGACCAGTTGATCCGCCAGAAGCTGGGAGGGTTGGGGTATGAGTTCTGAAGCCAGTTGGCAGAGGTTATCGCTGAAAAATGCCGGGGTCACGCTCATTGATTGCGATCATAGAACTCCTCCTGCCGCTGATACTGGCTATCCGTATATTGCCATACCGCAGATTAAAAATGGTCACATAGAGCTAGATGGCGTTCGCAAAATTTCGCCTGAGCACTATGCCGAATGGACGCGAAAACTAAAGCCGCAAGCAAACGACGTGATTGTTGTCCGTCGATGCAATTCTGGTGACAGTGCTTGGGTGCCTCGTGGGCTTGAGTGTGCCATAGGTCAAAATCTGGTTGTTCTGAGATCCGATGGCAAGTGCGTAATGCCGGAATTTTTACGCTGGTTAGTAAGCGGACCAGATTGGTGGGAGCAGGTAAGAAAGTTCATTAACGTCGGCGCGGTCTTTGATAGTTTGAAATGTCGAGAAATACCGCATTTCGAACTGACCATACCACCAATAGATACCCAGCGTGAAATCACTACACTTCTTGGTGCTCTCGATGACCGCATCGCTCTCCTGCGTGAAACCAACGCCACCCTAGAAGCCATTGCACAGGCACTGTTCAAGTCATGGTTTGTTGACTTCGATCCTGTCCGCGCGAAAGCTTTTCCTCCCTCTCCCTCCGGGAGAGGGGCAGGGGGTGAGGGATTTGGAGGCATGGATGAAGCGACATTTGCGCTGTTTCCTGACAGCTTCGAGGAGTCGGAACTGGGCTTGGTGCCGAAGGGGTGGCGGGTAGGGAGAGTTGCTGACCTTGGTGAGGTTATCTGTGGAAAAACACCCCCAACGTCCCAACCCGAAAATTATGGTGATGATGTTCCTTTTATTACCATCCCAGATATGCACGGATTGTTGGTTGTGACTTCAACTAATAGGTCTCTTTCTCGGCTGGGGGCAGAAACCCAAAGAAAAAAATACCTGCCTCCCGGTTCCATATGTGTCTCTTGCATTGCCACAGCAGGACTTGTTGTCAGAGTTACAACTGAGTCACAAACGAATCAGCAAATCAACAGCGTGGTTCCCTTCATTCATTGGGGTAAGGCGTTTCCTCTATTCTTGCTTAGGCTTATTGGCGATGCAGTACGGGCAGGTGGTTCTGGAGGGTCAGTTTTTCACAATCTGAATAAATCTGGGTTTGAGCAGTTAAAGGCATTATTGCCTAATACACCACTCGCTCAAATCTTCGATGACGCTGTTGAACCGTTGGTGGAGAAAATCATTAGCAATCAAATGCAAGCCCAAACCCTCGCCACCCTCCGTGACACACTGCTCCCCCGCCTGATCTCGGGGCAACTGCGCATACCTGAGGCTGGTTTTTTGCAGAAGCATAAAATCAAGGGCAGTAACTATTACATCAATATCGCGCTAAATGACCTTCTGCTGGGCAAGGCGACATGACCGAAGACCGTTCAAAACTTGACATTCGTTGCCTGTGAGGCTACAAATGTTGCCTGCAAAGCAACATGAGAATTAATAATGACACTTGCCTCAGTCCTATTCACTGATTACCGCCGCCGCGTGCTGGGGCTGCTGCTGCTGCATCCCGAGCAGCGCTATTACCTGCGCGAGATTGCCAGGCTGACTGGCACGGTGCCGGGCACGCTAAAAAGAGAGTTGACCAAACTTGAGCATGCCGGTGTGCTGACTGTAGAGAAGGTGGGCAATCAAGCACACTATCAATCGAACCGCGATTGCCCTATCTTTGAGGAACTGGCGGGCATCTTGCGTAAAACCAGCGGGCTGGTGGACGTGCTGAGTGAAGGCTTGCTGCCTGTTTCGCAACGGATCGATGCAGCGTTCGTGTTCGGCTCAATGGCGAGTGGCAAGGCAAATTCCGCGAGCGATATCGATCTGATGGTGATAGGCGATGTCGGCTTCGGCGAACTGGTGGCTCAGTTACATCCATTGCAGGCGGTGCTGGGACGTGAGATCAATCCAAAACTGTACTCCCGCGCTGAATGGCAGAAGCTGGTACTGGAACAAAGTGCGTTTGTGCGCGATGTGTTGGGTAAGCCACGTCTGTTCGTAATCGGTAATGAGCTGCATTTAACAGCTAAAGGGGAGTGACTGTGACTCTGAACAATTTGCTGGGCCTGTCACTTGAGAGTGTACAGCCGGATGCGGCCAGCATTGGGCGCTTGTTGGAAGCGGCGCAGTGCAGCCTGTCGGATGCGCAGTTGCCCGCCCTGAGTTGCGAAGGCCGTTTTGACATGGCCTACAAGGCGATCATGCAGTCCGCGAATGCAGCATTACAGGCTAACGGTTTTCGCACGTTGACCAGTAAACCAGGCCATCACCAGACGATGATCCAGACGCTACCGCGCACCATCGGCCTTGATACTTCAACCATGGTGCTGCTCGACCAGATGCGCAAACAACGCAATGTCATCGATTATTCAGGTGACCTGGTGAGTGAATCGTTGGCTGCCGAAGCGGTCAAACAGGCAGGTTTACTGGTTGCTCAGGTCAGTGCATGGATTCACACTCACAACCCTGAACTGCTGCCATGACCGAAGACCAACTCGAACGGGAAACTCTCGGCTGGCTGGCTGATGTGGGGTACAAGCATCTTTACGGCCAGGACATTGCAGTGGACGGGGCTAATCCTGAGCGCAGCGACTATCGGCAAGTCGTGTTGGTCGAACGGCTGCGTAAGGCGGTCAATAAACTCAATCCCGCCATACCCGCTGCGGCACGCGAAGACGCGATTAAGCAGGTAATTGATCTGGGTATCCCAGTGCTGCTCTCTGCTAACCGCCATTTTCACAAGCTGCTGGTCACGGGCGTGCCTGTCCAGTATCAATTGGGCGGTGAGACACGCGGTGACTTTGTGCGTCTGATAGACTGGGCGGTCCCCTCATCTCAACCCTACTCCCCGGGGGCGAAGGATTTTTCGCACCCCTCTCCCAACGGGCGAGGGGGCGATTTTAATGAGTATCTGGCGATCAACCAGTTCTCTATCAAAGGCGCGCACCACACACGCCGCCCGGACGTAATCCTGTTCGTGAACGGACTGCCCATGGTGCTGCTGGAGCTGAAGAATCCCGCAGATGCAAACGCTGACCTCTGGAAGGCTTTTGACCAGATACAGACCTACAAAGAGCAAATCCCCGATGTGTTCCAGTACAACGAGATACTGGTCATATCCGATGGTACGGAGGCGCGTCTGGGCGGGTTATCCAGCGATGCTGAACGCTTCATGCAATGGCGTACCATTGATGGTATATCGCTAGACCCGCTGGGGCAGTTTAACGAGTTGGAAACGATGGTGCGGGGGGTATTAGCCCCAGCCTATCTGCTCGACTACCTGCGCTTCTTCGTGCTGTTTGAGGATGACGGCACGCTGGTGAAGAAGATTGCCGGGTATCACCAGTTCCATGCGGTCAGGGCTGCTATCAGTCAGGTGGTGGTCGCCTCCGGCCCCGGCGGCAACCAGAAGGGCGGGGTGGTGTGGCATACGCAGGGTTCAGGCAAGAGCATTACCATGACCTGTTTTGCTGCAAGAGCAATGCAGGAAACTGCCATGGAGAATCCCACCATCGTGGTGATTACCGACCGCAACGATTTGGACGGGCAACTATTCGGGGTGTTCTCACTGGCTCAAGACCTGTTGCGTGAGCAGCCCGTGCAGGTAGAGACCCGGCAGGATTTACGTGCCAAGTTAGGCAACCGCCCCTCAGGGGGTATCGTCTTTGCAACCATCCAGAAGTTTATGCCAGGGGAAGATGAAGATACCTTCCCTGTGCTATCCGACCGTAGCAACATCGTCGTCATCGCGGACGAGGCACATAGGACGCAGTACGGCTTTGAGGCTACCCTGAAGGGCAAGCCCGGTCATGAGACCTATCAGGTCGGCTATGCCCAGCATCTGCGAGATGCCCTGCCCAATGCGACCTTTGTGGCATTCACGGGTACGCCTGTATCGTCTGAGGATAGGGATACCCGCTCAGTGTTCGGGGAATACATCAGCATCTACGACATGCAGCAGTCCAAAGAGGACGGTGCAACGGTTGCCATCTATTTCGAGTCCCGCCTTGCCAAGTTGTCACTGAAAGTGGATGAGCTCCCGCAGATTGATGATGAGGTGGATGAGCTGGCTGAGGACGAGGAAGAAAGCCAGCAAGCCAAACTGAAAAGTCGCTGGGCCGCACTGGAAAGAGTGGTTGGCGCAGAACCGCGCGTGGCCAGTGTGGCGGCGGATCTGGTTACCCACTTTGAGGCGCGCAGTCAGGCGCAATCAGGCAAAGTCATGGTCGTGGCCATGAGTCGCGAGATTTGCGTGCATCTGTACAACGAAATCATCAAGCTCCGCCCTGACTGGCACGATGACGATCCTGAGCAGGGTGCAATCAAGATCGTAATGACCGGCTCAGCTTCAGATAAGGCGCTGCTGCGTCCGCATATCTACAGCGGACAAGTCAAGAAGAGGCTGGAGACACGTTTCAAGGATCCAGTCGATTCACTACGACTGGTGATTGTGCGCGACATGTGGCTGACGGGTTTTGATGCGCCGTGCGTGCATACCCTGTATATCGACAAGCCTATGAAGGGACATAACCTGATGCAGGCCATCGCCCGCGTCAATCGGGTGTTCAAGGACAAGCAAGGCGGCTTGGTGGTGGACTACATCGGCATTGCCAATGAGTTACGTTCTGCCCTGAAGGAGTACACCGCTAGCCATGGGCGAGGGCGTCCTACCGTAGATGCGGCAGAAGCTTATGCCGTGCTGGAGGAAAAACTCGATGTATTGCGCTCATTGCTATACGGTTTCGATTACAGCGAATTTTTAACCAGCGGCCACCGGATGCTGGCTGGCGCGGCCAATCATGTGCTGGGCGTAGAGGATGGCAAGAAGCGCTTTGCCGATACCGCTCTGGCGATGAGCAAGGCTTTTTCGCTCTGTTGCACACTGGACGAGGCCAAACTGGTACGCGAAGAAGTTGCTTTCTTTCAGGCTGTGAAAATCATTCTGACCAAACGCGAGATCAGCCGGCAAAAACGTACCGATGAGGCACGCGAACTGGCGATCAGGCAGATCATCGGTTCGGCGGTGGTGTCGGAGGAGGTGGTCGATATTTTCGATGCAGTCGGCCTGGATAAACCGAATATCGGCATTCTGGATGACGCATTTCTGGCTGAGGTGCGCAACCTTCCGGAGCGCAATCTGGCCGTCGAACTGCTGGAACGGTTGCTGGAAGGCGAGATCAAGTCGCGTTTTTCCGGCAACGTGGTGCAATCCAAAAAGTTCTCCGAGTTACTGGGCGATGTGGTGAAACGCTATCAGAACCGTGCGATTGAAACGGCGCAGGTCATTGAAGAGCTGATCGCGATGGCTAAAAAATTCCGCGAGGTTGCAGAGCGGGGTGATGAGTTGGGCCTGACGGAAGATGAAATCCGCTTCTATGATGCCCTTGCCGATAACGAGTCTGCTGTCAGGGAATTGTCTGATGAGACGCTGAAAAAGATCGCGCATGAACTGACCGAAAATCTGCGCCAGAATTTAACGGTGGACTGGTCAGAGCGTGAGAGCGTGCGTGCCAAGCTGCGATTGATGGTCAAACGCATCCTGCGTAAATACAAGTACCCGCCAGACCAGCAGGACGCTGCCGTGCAGTTGATACTGCAACAGGCTCAAGCATTGGGAGAGGCCTGGATTTAGCTGCGTGACAAGTTTGCTCATGAGGCCAGGAAATCGGTCACTTTGAATTTAACGTATCACCGTTAGCCATTTTCTGTACATGCTTTTTGGCTACGCCGGTGAACAATCGCGCAGTACGTTCATTGCCAAGGTGCGTCTTCGACGCTGATTAACGGCCATCGTCCCAGTGTCATTCTGAACTGTTTCCCTTGAGCGCTTGTCGCTACAAGGAAAGTGCGACTCCGTTTGTTTGCTCTGAGACAAAAAACGCACAAGATCCGATCGCGCAGGATGCGTCCGTCAGTCGTAGAAAGCTTTTGGAGTAGGGCTTCCGTGAGGGTTATAATGGGCATAATCTCAATACAAAAAAATACAAAATCGGTGAAAAATGCTCCGGTTTTGCTGTATTGCTCCAACTAATATCGACCATCGGCAAAAGCCAATGCGCGGGTCAGGTGCTTCGACGATGCTGACGTTAGGCTCGATAGTGCCATGAAAATAAAAGGAAATTAAATGAGTTTGAAGTGCGGTATCGTAGGCCTCCCCAATGTAGGTAAATCCACTCTGTTCAATGCTCTGACCAAGGCCGGCATAGCGGCGGAGAATTATCCCTTTTGCACCATAGAACCCAACGTCGGCATCGTCGAGGTTCCGGATCCGCGCATGGATGAGCTGGCAAAAATCGTCAAACCTCAGCGCATGCAGCCCGCGATCGTCGAATTTGTCGATATTGCAGGTCTGGTGGCGGGAGCTTCCAAGGGCGAAGGGCTGGGCAATCAGTTTCTTGCCAATATTCGCGAGACTGATGCCATCGTCAATGTGGTGCGTTGTTTCGAAGACGAAAACGTGGTGCACGTCGCCGGTCGCGTCGATCCACTGTCCGATATCGAGGTTATTCTGACCGAGCTTGCGCTGGCCGACATGGCCGCGGTAGAGCGCACCATCCAGCGCGAAGGAAAGAAGGCCAAGTCCGGCGACAAGGATGCGCAAAAACTGGTTGCGGTGCTGGAGAGGCTGTTGCCCCATCTGAATGAAGGAAAGCCTGCCCGCACGGCGGGGCTATCGGATGACGAGAAGGAAATCGTCAAGCCGCTTTGTCTTTTGACCATCAAGCCTGCGATGTACGTCGGCAACGTAACAGAAGACGGTTTTGAGAACAACCCGCATCTGGATAGGCTGCGCGAGCATGCGGCCAAAGAAGGTGCGCCGGTAGTGGTGTTGTGCGCGAAGATCGAGGCGGAACTGGCCGATCTGGATGACGCGGACAAGCTCGAATTTTTATCAGACTTGGGGCTGGATGAGCCGGGGTTGAACAAGCTGATCCGAACAGGTTACGAACTGCTGGGCCTGCAGACCTATTTTACCGCCGGTGTGAAGGAAGTGCGCGCCTGGACGATCCATAAGGGCGATACCGCGCCACAGGCAGCGGGTGTGATCCACACCGATTTTGAGCGCGGTTTCATCCGTGCCCAGACTATCTCCTATGCTGATTACATCGCCTGCGGCGGCGAGGCAGGCGCCAAGGAAAAGGGCAAGATGCGCGTCGAGGGCAAGGAGTACGTGGTTCACGACGGCGATGTGATGAATTTTTTGTTTAACGTCTGATCAGCTGTCGAATCCTGATGCTATGACGCCTCGTACCTGGCAGCTGTTGCGTCTATTGGCCGATGGCGGATTTCATTCGGGAGATACACTGGGGCGTCAGCTGGGCGTATCTCGCGCCACCGTATGCAGCGATTTGCAGCATGTGGTCGAGTACGGGATAGACTTGCACCGCATACGCGGGCGCGGCTACCGATTGTCCCGGCGCTGGCAGCCTTTGGATGGCGCTGCAATTTTAAGTTTCCTTGCCGCCGATGCTCAGCGTTTTCACATCGAAGTATTGCAGCAGGCGGCCTCGAGCAACACCGAACTGCTCAGGCGCGCCGCGCTGGGCGTGCCGGGCGGCAGTGTGCTGGCGGTCGAGTTGCAGACTGCAGGGCGTGGCCGCATCGGACGGGCATGGCACTCGGGACTCGGCAATGCTCTGACCTTCTCATTGCTGTGGCGGTTCGACTGCGGGTTGAACGGGCTTGCCGGCCTGAGTCTTGCGGTCGGGGTCGCGATCGTGCGCGCGCTAGAAACACTGGGGGCAGACGGCGCCGTATTGAAATGGCCGAACGATATTTTGACAGCTCACGGCAAGCTGGGCGGTGTTTTGCTGGAGGCACAGGGCGACATGTATGGTCCGAGCGCGGTAGTTATCGGCATCGGCCTAAATTGCACCTTGCCTAAGTGTCTGGCAGAGGCGATCAGTCAGCCGGCCTCCGCACTGGATGAAATTTGCCCGACTCTTCCTGACCGTAATCTGTTGCTTGCAACTCTGTTGCGCGAATTGGCGCGGGTGCTCGATGAGTTCGCGGTTCATGGATTTGCTGCGCTGCGCGCTGAGTGGGAGCTACGCCACGCTCGCCAGAATCAGCCGGTGCGCTTGATAATGCCGGATGCATCTCTCATCGAGGGCGTGGCGCGCGGCGTGTCTGAAACGGGGGAGTTGATGCTTGCAACGGATCAGGGCATCAGGTGTTTTAACTCGGGTGAGGTGGCGCTTTGAAGCGTCTGCTGATCGATGCGGGAAATACCAATGTCAAACTGGCGCTGGTCGATGGCGATAACTGGCTGGATCAGCGCATCTTGTTCAACGCTCGGCCTTTCGATTTCGATTTCAATTCGGATGTGCAGCAGATACTGGTGAGCAATGTGGCAGGAGCCGATATCGGCAGGAAAATCATCGATGCCTGCGCGCGCTATCGCGCCATCCCTCAGTTTATCCAGTCTCAGCCCAGTCAGTGCGGTGTGCGCAATGGCTATACCGAGCCGTCCCGTTTGGGTTGTGACCGATGGGCTGCTTTGATCGCTGCGCGGCACAGGTTTGGCGGTGCCTGTCTGGTCGTTAACAGCGGTACGGCGACAACCATAGATGCGCTCTCGGCTGACGGGGAATTTATCGGTGGCTTGATCCTGCCCGGAGTTGCGCTGATGCAGCGCAGTCTGGTTTCTGCCGCGGCAGACTTGCAGGAAGTTAAGGGGAGCTATCGGGCGTTTCCTCTCAATACCGGGGATGCGCTGTTCAGCGGGGCAATCCAGGCCAGTTGCGGCGCGGTGCAGCGACAATATGCGCAGCTCAAAGAGGAGGGTGCGCCGGTTTTTATCTGCGGCGGTGCGGCTCCCCTGTTGAGCCAGTATTTGGATTTGCCGTTGCAGATGATAGATAATCTGGTCATTGAGGGTTTGTTGCTGATCGCACGGGATATGAGATGAAAATATTTTTCTGGATGCTGCTTGCATTGAATGTCATTTTGTTTGCGTTGATGAAAAGCGGGGTGTTCGACGAGGTGTCGGCCGTGCAATCCATGAGCGTGCTCAATCCGGAAAAAATAACGATGTTTTCTCCTGATGAGAGCCAGCCAGCTTCGTCTGCGGTGGCGCCCGTATCTGCGGTGGTGCCCGTATCTGCAGTAGTGCCCGTATCTGCAGTAGTGCCTGCGGCGGCATCCGTTGTGCGAGCCTTGCCCGTGCTCTCTTGTTACGAGTGGGGGGGATTTGCCGCAGAAGAGGTGGAACAGGCGAAAAAATCACTGGGAGCCTTGTCGCTGGGTAAGAAACTGGGGCAGCGCGAAGTGGATCAGGTGATCGGATACTGGGTATATATCGGTCCGCTCAAGGATAAACTCGCGGCGGCTCAGAAGGTGGCTCAGCTCAATGCGCGTGGGGTGAGCGAGCATTTCGTGGTTCAGGAACCCGGGGAGTGGCAGAACGCGATCTCGCTAGGCTTGTTCAAGAGCCGTGAGTCGGCGCAAAACTTTCTGAACACGCTGCGCGGCAAGGGGGTCAATACGGCCCAAATCGGCGAGCGAACCGGAAAGTCGCGTTCCGTGGTGTTCGTATTGACGGGCATTGATGAGCAGTTGGGCGCCCGGTTGAAAAAAATCAAGAACGATTTTTCAACCTCCGAACTTAAAACTGTCGATTGCCGTTGACAAGTTCAGCTCCGATCCGGATAATGCTGGCCTCTTCGGTGATATAGCTCAGGTGGTTAGAGCGCAGCACTCATAACGCTGAGGTCGGTGGTTCAAATCCACCTATCACCACCAATAAAAAGGCAATGCAATCAATGCATTGCCTTTATTCTTTTGGTTCGCCCGGTGTTCATGATTCGATTTCTCCGGGCGCTTGCGTATTGGCACCTGTCCGGCAATGCTTCACATAATCGCCTGAGAAATGCGAGTCATTTTTTGTTGCGGGTGTTACAATTTGCAGGCGTTTTCCGGCACAGAATCTAGACTTGTCGTTAATATGAATGCAATTATTTGCTGCCGATCATTTTTTTACTTCCGGTTTTGAAAATTCAAAATGATCAGTTCTCGCGTTGCGCTGCTATTCAAGCACCTGCCCAATAAATATCCTCACAACCTTGCGCGTGATCATACTCATGTGCTCAACCGCCTGATGCAGCTTTGGGACACGCCGCAGTTTGCTGCCTACATGCACGATCTGGTGATGAACAAACGCGATGATCGTCAGGGATTTTCGGTGAATGTGATGGCTGAACTGATCTTTCTGGACGAGTTGCACAGCGTCTGTGAGATCAAAGGTTATAAACTGCCTGAATTCGAAGATCCCTGGGAAGCCATTCCGTTGCCCAACGCCTCCCCCCGCAGTCTTATGCAGGCGATAGAACGAGGTCAGCTGAATCTGGTCGAAATTTATTTCAATGCCGGCGTGAAAATTGATTATATGTTCGAGGGGCGGCAGACGCCTCTGATAATCTCTTCCATCAGCGGTCAGCAGGCACTGGCGCGTTATCTGCTCAACAAGGGGGCGGACATCAACGCGGCGGACTCGGGTAAATATACTGCGCTGCACTGGGCGGCTTTTTATGGTCACCTTGGACTGATGCAGGATCTGTGCAACGCCGGGGCGAATATCAATGCGGAACAAAATAGCGGGGATACTCCGCTCTCGCTTGCGGTGACGCGCGGCAGGCTCGATGCTGCCAAGCTGTTGCTGGAGCGCAGGGCTGATCCCAACATAGCCAGCAATCACGGTTCACCCTTAGCCATTGCCCGCAGCCGAGCCAATCCGGAGATGATGGCGTTGCTCAGGCAATTCGGAGGCTACTAGGATACGAGGTTACCCTGAGCGCGGGTGATACGCGTTGTTGTTAATTTGAGCTTGCGAGCAGCCTGTGGAATGAAGACATGGATAAGACTAATAAATCTGAAAAACGTCCGGTGCTCGAAGGCGTAACGCTGGAGGCCATGGTGACGCAACTCTCAAATACTCTGGGCTGGGCGGCAATGGCCGAGGCTGTTCCGGTGCGCTGTTTTGCTTTTGAGCCCAGCATCAGCTCCAGCCTGAAATTTCTTCGCAGGACGCCTTGGGCGCGCGCTAAAGTGGAGCAACTGTATTTGCAACAGCTGCGCCACTGATAAGTATTCCTGTTGGCGCGTTTTAGGCATAAACTGTCTGCCGTCTGTAACCGAAATATATTGCAGCTATGAGTCTTGTTGACGATCCCAGATTCACCCAGTTGAAGATCAGCGGTCGCCTGCCTACTCCCAAGGGGGTAGCGCTGCAGGTGATCACGCTCACCCAGCAGGCGGATGCCTCTACTCAACAGCTCGCGCATCTGATTGGCGCGGATCCGGCGTTGAGTCTGCGAGTCATCAAGGCCGCCAATGTGTTGCTGGCCAACTCATCCCGCCCTGTTGTGACGATTTCCGATGCGGTGATGGTGCTGGGGCTGCGCGGATTGCGTCAACTGGTGCTGAGTATCGCGATGATCGTGGATTATCGTCACGGTCCCTGCAAACCTTTCGATTACCCGCATTTTTGGACTCACTCGCTGTTGACCGGCATCGCCGCCAAACATCTGGCTCAGCACACCCGCCTGGCATCGGTCGATGAAATCTTTGTGGCGGGACTCTTTTGTCATATCGGCCAGCTGGCGATGGCGACCGTATTTACCGAAGAGTACGCCGCCATATTGTCCGGCTCCAACGGGGGCGTTTGTGCGAGCGAAAGGGAGAAATTCGGTTTCGATGAGGCTCAGTTGAGTGAGGCGATACTGGCGGACATGAATTTTCCGAAAATCTTTCAGTTGCTGGTGCGCCATTGCGATCAGCCTGAGGGTGCGGGTCTCATCGAGGCAACGCGCGAGTGGCGTCTGCTGCACCTGATGAATCTGGCCGTGCTGCTGGCCGAGGCATTTCTGTCTGATGCGACGGGTGTGGATAAAATCAGACTGCAGGCGCAGCGGCTGGCGATCGCGACAGAGGAGCTGGTCGAAATTATCGAGACGTGCCTGCGCGACTGGAGCGAGTGGTCTGCGCTGCTTAGCATGAGCGGAAATTTGAGCGGTGCATCGTTGTCTTCGCAGCTGCAGTCTGCAGCTTTACCCGAGGCGGTTCAGGCCCCGTCAGTGGCAGGTCACGCATTGCGCGTCCTGGTGGTGGAAGATGATACTTCTACCTTGAGGTTGTTGCAGTCCATCCTTGAAAATGCCGGGCACAGTGTGGTGACAGCGAAAAACGGTGTGGAAGCCTTGAAGCAGATGCGAATTCAACCTCCGCAACTGGTGGTGAGCGACTGGATGATGCCGGAAATGGATGGTCTGGCGCTTTGCCGTGCGCTGCGTGCCAGTGCCGAGTGGCGGCACATCTATCTTGTGATACTGACGGCGCAGGAGAATCCGGACAAGCTGGTCGAGGCCTTTGAGGCTGGAGCGGACGACTATCTGATCAAGCCTGTCACGCCGAAAATATTTTTTGCCCGTCTGCGCGCCGCGCAGCGCGTGATACAGATGCAGGCGGATTTGGCGCTGGATCAGGAGAAACTGCAGAGTCTGGCTGATGAGTTGACGCTGGCAAACCGGCGTTTGCAGCAACTGGCACTGACCGATGCGCTGACCGGACTGCCGAATCGCCGTGCGGCGATCGAGCGGCTGGAGCAGGAGTGGTCGCTTGCCCATCGCAGTCAGCGTCAGCTGGTATGCATGGTGCTGGATGTGGATCATTTCAAGAAGATCAACGACAAGTACGGTCATCCGGTTGGCGATCAGGTGCTAAAGGAAATCGCGCAGGCGCTGCGCCAGGCGGCTCGCAGTCAGGATCTGGTGTGCCGTTTCGGCGGTGAGGAATTTCTGGTCATCTGTCCTGACACCGATATTCAGGCTGCCTATCAGTGTGCCGAGCGCCTGCGTGCGCAGGTCTGGGCGGTGCGGGTTGCTCAGCCGCTTAATGTGACCATCAGCATAGGAATGGCGGCGGCGGATGCGGGGACGCTGGACGAGTTGCTTGTCCGGGCGGACCGGTGTTTATATGAGGCAAAGCAGGCGGGCAGAAATTGCACCGTCTTTGACCAGTAGTCATTTTCCGAATATTTTTCAATTTTTTTCAAAAAATCCCTAAAGATCTTTCGCAGGTTGCCGATAAGTCCGGTCAAGGGCGCAGGTTTGACCCCTCGCAAACAGCGCTCTGCAATGGTCTCCGGTTCGCTTGCGAATCGGAGCATCTTGCTTTGTAGGCGATATTCCTACATTTGTTGTATTCAAATCCCTGCAACAAAAACATCCACTTTCCGATTTGATTTTTTTCTGCCGTTCGAGCACAATACCGCCCCATATTGGATGTTTTATTTCAGTATGTTAGCTGCGACTGTTAAATAATTAGTTCAGCGTTTCAGATCAGTGCACAAGGGGGGTAATTATGAACACGGTACAATTGCAGGAAGGTATACGCGACATCAACCTGACTTATCTGATGCTGGCCCAGCAAATGGCCAAGGAAGACAAGGCCGCAGCCATATTTCGACTGGGTTTGACTCAGGAGCTGGTCGATCTGATCGGCGGGTTAACGCCAGCGCAGATCGTTAAGCTGGCCAGCTGCAATATGCTGTTGTGCAGCTTCCGTTTCGACGAGAACGTGCTGCTCAACATGGTGACCGATTACAGCAAGAGCCGCATGATGGCGCAGATGCACGCCGCGATACTGATGTCGGCTCAACCTGTCGAAGCCTGACTGTGGCCGGAAAAACGGTTTTAGGTGAGGCCCAGGAAGTCAGGATCGCCACCGACCTGATTGAAATGGGCGCGCGCCTGCAGGTGTTGCAGGAGGAAACCACCCTGAGCCGGGAGCGGCTGCTCAAGCTCTACAAGGAAGTCAAGGGAGAATCCCCTTCCAAGGGGATGCTGCCTTACTCGACCGACTGGTTTATCAGTTGGCAACCCAATATACACTCCTCCCTGTTCATGGGAATCTACCAGTATCTGATCAAGAATGCCGGGACAGACGGAGTCGCCGCGCTGATCAGCGCCTACCGTATCTACCTCGATCAGGTTCAGGGCATAGAAGGCGGCGAGGCGGTGCTGAGTATCACCCGTGCCTGGTTTTTGGTTCGCTTCTTCAAGGCTGGCATGATGCAGCTTGTTCCCTGCAGGGAATGTTCGGGGCACTTCGTGACCCATACCAATGAACTCAATGTCCATTATGTATGCGGCATTTGTCATCCCCCCGCAAGAGCCGGTAAAACGAACGCCAAGGCAAAATTGCTGGCGGAGCAGTTAGGTTAGCTTTTCTCCTGGGGTATTCCTTACCTAAATTAAAAAAAACCCTCACTCGGTGCAATCTGATATCACTGGCGGCCCGGTTTTGTTTTAGAATGCGATGGCAGAAACAAAACTAAGGAGTGCTGCATGTTAGTGATCGTAGGCTATGTCGTGGTGTGTGGTTCGGTATTCGGTGGATTTGCCATGGCCGGCGGCCATCTTGCCGCATTGTGGCAGCCGCTGGAACTGCTGATGATTTTCGGCGGTGCGATCGGTGCGTTTTTTGTCGGAAATAATATCGGTGCCATTAAGGCGACTCTGAAAGATCTGCCCTCACTGCTCAAGGGCTCGAAGTACGCCAAAGACGTCTATATGGATCTGATGGCGCTGCTGTATGAGCTGCTCACCAAGGTTCGCAAGGAAGGTCTGATGTCGATTGAAGGCGATGTGGAAAAGCCTGAAGACAGCCCTGTATTTTCGAAATACCCCAAGATTGTTTCGGATCACCATGTGGTTGAGTTTATAACCGATTACCTGCGCATCATGGTCAGCGGCAATCTCAATGCGATGGAGATCGAGAATCTCATGGATGTCGAACTGGAGACTCATCATCACGAGGCGCTGGTTTCGTCCCACGTGATCGCCAAGCTGGGTGACGGTCTGCCCGCGTTCGGTATCGTCGCGGCGGTGATGGGGGTGGTGCACACCATGGAGTCTGTCAGTCTGCCGCCGGCTGAGCTGGGTATGCTGATCGCGCATGCGCTGGTTGGAACCTTCTTGGGTATTTTGCTCGCCTACGGGTTTATCGGGCCTCTGGCCGGTCTGCTGGAACAGAAGGCCGAAGAAGACGGGAAAATATTTCAAACCATCAAAGTAACGCTGCTGGCCAATCTCAACGGCTATGCGCCAGCAATGGCGGTTGAGTTCGGTCGCAAGGCGTTAAGTTCCGTGAATCGCCCGAGCTTCGGCGAGCTCGAAGAGCACGTAAAGCAAAAACGTTAAGAAAGCAGTGAGCAGTCGGTTGGCAGTGTAACTGGCTACTCACTTACTACTAACTACTTACGACTCAGAAAAATGGCTGAAGATAAAAACAAAAGACCCATAGTAATCAAACGCATCAAGAAGGTTGCGGGGGGGCATCACGGCGGTGCATGGAAAATCGCCTATGCCGACTTCGTGACCGCGATGATGGCGTTTTTTCTGTTGATGTGGTTGCTGGGGTCGACCGCTAAGGGGGATTTGAAAGGGATATCCGATTACTTTAAAACGCCGCTCAAGGTGGCTTTAGCGGGGGGGTCGGGCAGCGGTGACAGCTCCAGCGTCATCAAGGGGGGAGGAACCGATCTGACGCGCACCACAGGTCAGGTGAAAAAGGGTGATGTGGAGTCGGATAAAATCATCATCAATGTGAAAGATGCGGCAAAGCTGGCAAAAATGGCCGAGATGGAAAAGCTCAAAGAGCTCAAGGCTTCCATCGAAAAGGCGATAGACAGCAGTGAAAAGCTCAAGCAGTTCAAAAATCAGATACTGCTGGATATCACCAGTGAAGGTCTGCGGATTCAGATCGTCGATGAGAAAAACCGCCCCATGTTCCAGAGCGGTCGCGCCCAGCTGGAACCCTATACTCGTGAAATCCTGCATGCGATAGGGCAGACGCTCAACGATGTGCCCAACAAGGTGAGCATTTCCGGTCATACCGATGCCTCGCTTTATGGCGGGGGCGGGGTGGGCTACAGTAACTGGGAGCTGTCCGCGGATCGCGCGAACGCATCCCGGCGTGAGCTGATCGCAGGCGGAATGTCAGAAGAGAAAATCGTTCGGGTGGTCGGCTTGTCTTCTGCGGTTTTGTTTAAAAAGGAAGATCCGCTTAGTCCGACTAATCGCCGCATCAGTCTTATTATCATGAATAAAAAAGCGGAAGAAGCAGCCAGCCACGATGGCGGTACGGTAGGCGTAGATGCGGAAAGCGATGATAAGGATGTAGGGCAAACCATCAAGGAAGGCGTGCAGACGCTGCCTCGCCCGCATTGAGTTTTCCCCGAATCCGAGCGGATTCGGGCAGTTTGGATACGCTTAAGCCTGCACCCAGTTCATGGCTTCCTCGTAGTCGGTGAACACGCAGATTTCGGCATCGACGAAGATGCGCGACAGCCAGGCGTTCCAGCTGATCCACTGATTGTCGGTGACGACGGCAATCTTCGAAAAGTCGTGGTTGTGTTCGCGGCTGAAAAATTTGATCTCCTCCCAGGCGACATCCACGGTATAGCCCAGCATGGCGCGAAGATCGAAAAGCAGGTTCAGGGGGCCTGGCGATTGCAGTTTGTAGAGCGATTGCTCTTCAAATGTCTTGAAGTCGCTGAGGGTAAATTCGCCCAGTATGGCGGCGTTGACGAGATTGTCTGTTTGTTCGATGGTGATCACGATGGCTCCCTTTCTATTTTTGCAACGTTAGGCGACAGGCTCAAGCTTAGCACACCGCTGGCGATGATGAGCGCCATCCCCAGCCAACTTGTCAGCGGCAGCGTCTCATTCCACAGCATGACGCCGAATAAGCTGGCGAAAACGATGGTGCTGTAGGCCAGACTGCTCACCACCAGCGTTTTTCCCAGCCGGTAGGCGCGGGTCATGGCAAGCTGGGCCAGAGTGGCGGTAAGACCCAGCCCCAGCAGGATGAAGATATTGTCCGCATCGACAGGATGCATGCCATCGGCCAGCATCGCCGCTCCGCTCAGCAGCGTTGCGGTCAGGCTGAAATAGAAAACGGTCCGGGTGTCCGGTTCGCCTAACACCCCTAACTGCCGTACATTCAGATAGGCAACGCCTGCCAGAAATCCGGATATCAGTCCGGCCAGACCGATGGACCATTGATCCTGATTCAGGGTCGGGTGCAGCAGCAGTACGACGCCTATAAATCCCGCGCCGATCGCCAGGGCCAGCGGCAGGTGCAATTTTTCTTTCAGGATCAGAGTGGTCAGCAAGGTGAGAAACATCGGTGCGGTGTAGTTGAGCGTGATGGCGGTGGCCAGCGGCAGCGCGGTGATGCAGTAGAAAAAGAGCGCGAGTGCGACCGAGCCTGAAATGCCGCGCATCAGATGGTTGCGCCAGTAGCGGGTGGCGGGGCTGACGCGCAGGGTCAGCATGAAGATATACACCGTCAGCAGGCCGATAAGCGAGCGGTAAAAGACCAGTTCGAGGTGTGAAAAGCTGGCCGCGCCCAGCTTGACGAATACGCCCATGCAGGCGAATAGCACGCCCGCCGCCAGCATCCACAAAGAACCCATGCTGTCATTCCCGCGCAGGCGGGAACCCAGCCAAATCAAACAACTCCAGCTGCACCGGTCGTCGAA
>CAYPIG010000022.1:0-624 GCA_964410705.1 uncultured Gallionella sp. | reverse complement strand
CCGTTTGCTGTGGGCGCCTGTTCGGGCCCGGGTTCGTCTAGGCCGCGCTGGTAGGGCGACGTTCTGCCCTGTTGCATGCGCAGGCAGATGATGTCGTCTTCGACCGCTGTTTCGTTGTAGGCCTTCTGTTCGGCCTCAACATAGGCGCGTTCGAACATGACGATGTCTTCGGGGTAGTAGAACTCGACGATGTTGGTGCAGGCTTCGGGGCCTTTGGGGACCAGAGTGCTGATCACCAGCGTGCCCGGATACCATTCGACCATGATGTTCGGGTAATAGGTCAGCCAGATGGCGCCGTATTTGGGCAGCTTCCCGCCGTGATAGCGCAGCACCTGTTCCTGCCAGTCTCCGTAAGCGCTGCTTCCGACCTTCTGCAGGGCATTCTTGATGCCGACGGTCTGCACGCTGTACTGTTCACCGAATTCCCATTTCAGATCGTCGCAGTCGACGAAGTTGCCAAGGCCGGGATGGAAGGGCACCACGTGGTAATCCTCCAGATAAACCTCGATAAAGGTTTTCCAGTTGAAGTCATATTCGTCCACCTGCACGCGGTCCAGCATGTAGCCGGAAAAATCCAGATCCTGCATCACCCCGACTTTGGCCAGATCTTTGGCGATGTCGCGT
>CAYPIG010000021.1:0-40873 GCA_964410705.1 uncultured Gallionella sp. | reverse complement strand
GAGCCTTCCGAGACATCGTAGAAGCGGCACATCAGGTTGACCAGCGTGCTCTTGCCCGATCCGCTGTGACCGACCAGCCCGACCATTTCTCCGGGTTCTATGGACAGATTCAGCCCCTTGATCACCGCGCGGTTGCCGTAGCGGAATCCGGCATCGGTCAGGGTGATGCGGCCTTCTATTTTATCCAGGTGAACAGGGTGGGCGGGCTCTGGTACGCTGGAGACATGATCCAATATGTCGAAGATGCGCTTGGCGCCCGCAGCGGCCTTCTGGGTGACCGAGACGATGCGGCTCATCGAATCGAGTCTGGCATAAAAGCGGCTGATGTAGGCCAAAAATGCGGTTAGCACGCCGACCGTGATCTCGTTGTTGGAAACCTGCCAGATGCCGAATGCCCATACCACCAGAAGACCGATCTCGGTCAGAAGCGACACGCTGGGGGTGAACAGAGACCAGATTTTATTGATCCTGTCATTGACCTGCAGGTTGTGGGCATTGGCAACGCGAAAACGCTCCGCTTCGCGTTTTTCCTGCGCAAAAGCCTTGACCACGCGGATGCCGGGGATGGTGTCGGCCAGCACGTTGCTCACCTCAGACCAGACCCGGTCTATCTTCTCAAATCCGGTACGCAGGCGGTCGCGCACGTTGTGTATCATCCAGGCGATAAAGGGCAGCGGTACCAGAGTGACCAGCGCCAGCCACGGATTGATCGAAAACAGGATGGCGGCCGTCATCGCGATCATCAGCACATCGGTGGCAAAGTCCAGCAGATGCAGCGATAAAAATACGCAGATGCGGTCGGACTCGGAGCCGATGCGCGACATCAGATCGCCGGTGCGTTTGCCGCCGAAATATTCCAGAGACAGGCGCAGCAGGTGTTCATAAGTGATGGTGCGCAGATCGGCGCCGATGCGCTCGGAGACCAGCGCCAGTATGTAGGTCTTGGCCCAGCCCAGCGCCCAGGCCAGCAGCGCAGAACCCAATAGCCCCGCCAGCAGCCAGGCGACGATCACAAAATCGATGGGTTTGCCGTTCTGGTAAGGGATCAGCACCTTGTCCATCAGCGGCATGGTGAGATAAGGCGGCACCAGGGTGGCAGCGGTGGAGGCTAACATCAGCAAAAATCCTGAAAGCAGCTGCCACTGATAAGGCCGGGCAAAGCGCCACAGGCGCAGCAGCGTCCAGGTCGACGGCGGCGCATTGAGGGTGCTGCTGCACTGCGGACACTCCCCTTGTTCCATAGTGGTGAAGCAATCCGGGCAGACTTCGGCAGGCTCGGTAGCGACAGGCACGCCGCTGATAAAACTCATCCGCTGCCGTTCAAACTGACTGGTAAAATTTCCCGCCTGTACGGCCAGCGTGTGGAACCAGCAGGCGATGCGCAGCTCTCCGTCAAACAGTTCGATTCTGCCGACTCCGCCGTGATCCCGGCGCGTCATGCGCAGCGCGGCCCGATAAGGGAAGTCGCAACAGGCCCCAGTCTGCATGTCGATGCAGAGCAGGCGATCCCCGGTGAGTAGCAGCAGGCTGTCAGAGAAATTAAGACCAGCATCGAGATTGATTTTCAGTCCGGCCAGAATCTCTTCCTGCCCGGTCAGATGAGGTTGCGCGATGCGGCGCCAGTCGTTAGAAATGGTGTTGGACAAGGGACGAGGGGATATGAGTATTCAATTCGGGCGATTTTACTACAGGTCATGACTTACGATGGCGATGTTTTATTTGACCCCGAACGCTTGTCAAAGCCGCAACCGGGAAATTGCCTTTTAGCCTTCTAGCTACTAGAATGCTCCGCTGATAAAAGGCGGTATTTTAGCCGTCCGTATCCGCAATAGAGGGGAATTTAAGTGAGTCAATTGTGTACCGTAAAGGTGCCGGAAGCTATGGAACCTCTTTTTTTGGAGGCGCAGAATCTGGTTGAGCGCTATTTTTCAAAACGGGACTTCTCGCCCCGGCACGGCTCCATTATGATCGGTGACCAGCGCTATGTGCTGGTTCGCGCCGAATCGCTATCCGTCAGTTTCTTCGATTATGTGAGGGCGACTTATCCCAGTCTAGACAACGAAGATGTCTTCTCGGTGGCCGGCACCATACTCTACGATCTGGCGCAGGGCATGGGCAAATCGGATGCCAAGGTGTTCGCAAAAAAAATGGGGGTGGACGATCCCATCGCCCGTCTGTCTTGCGGCCCCGTTCATTTCGCGCATGCCGGATGGGCCTTTGTCGATATTTCCCCCGAGAGCACCCCGGCGATGGATGACAACTACTATCTGCTCTACGATCATCCCTATTCGTTCGAGTCAGAAACCTGGATTGAAAACGGCGAAAAGCCGCTGGGCAATGTCTGCTTCATGAACGCGGGCTATTCGACAGGATGGTGCGAGCTGAGTTTCGGTCAGCCGCTGGTAACCCGTGAGATTTTATGCCGGGCAAGAGGCGATGAGGCCTGCCGATTCATCATGGCGCCTCCCGAGCGCATCGACGCGCGTATCGATGCCTACCGCACCGCGCATCCGGAATTGTTCAGCCGTGCCTAGCGCGATCTATGAGAGCGTCGTATCGCGCCTGGCAAGCGTAGCCCCGCTGCTGGCCAAGGGTCTGATCAACGCCGCGCTGATCAGGCGGGGCGTGAGCATCGACGCTGCGACCCCTTTTGTGTTGCGCGAACTGCTGGACACGGAAGTGCTGCCTAAGATCAGCCGGGTGCTCGGCGGCAATACCCGATATGCCGGACTGGGGTTCGGACAGATAGAAACCGGTAGCGATGGCTGCGTGTTGCGCATCGATCCGATACTTGGCAGCCTGTTCAAGGGTATCGATCTGTCGGTCGATGAGAGGCTGGCAAACCGGTTGCTTGAGGCGGAAATTTTACTGCCCGCTGACTCCGAACTCTGGCAGAGCGGCCAGGTGGCGGTGCGCACGCTGACTTACGGCAGCCGTCATCTGCGGCTGACCAATCTCTGGTATGGCGGCAACTGCCAGGTGATGCTGGCACAGGATGTGACGCTGGAAGTCTCGCTGGAGCGGGAAGCGGCGCGGCTCTACGAAGAACTTCGCGAGGCCAATATCCGGCTTGAGGAGGCGCGCGACACCGCGCAGGCGTCTACGCGCGCCAAGAGCGAGTTTCTGGCCAATATGAGCCATGAGATACGCACGCCGATGAACGGCGTGATCGGGATGACCAGCCTGCTGCTGGAAACCGAGATGAATGAAGAGCAGCGTGAGTTCGCACTGACCATACGCAACAGCGGTGAAGCGCTGCTGGATCTGATCAACGATATTCTCGATTTTTCCAAGATCGAAGCGGGAAAAATCAGCCTGGAGATCATCGATTTCGATCTGCGCGTCATGCTCGAAGAAGTTGCCGATCTGCTCGCCTTGCGCGCCGAAGAAAAACAGCTGGAACTGATCTGCCAGGCCGATCCGGAAGTTCCCTCATTGTTGCGAGGCGATCCGGGGCGGCTGAGGCAGATTCTGATCAACCTGACCGGCAATGCCATCAAGTTCACTTCGGAAGGAGAGGTATCTGTACACGTGACCCAGGAGATTGCCGGTGAGCGGACGCTGCTGCGTTTCGAAGTGCGCGATACCGGTATCGGCATCCCTTCCGGAAAAATCGCTCAGCTGTTCAGTGCATTTAACCAGGTCGATGCATCGACCACGCGAAAATATGGCGGTACCGGACTGGGTTTGTCGATCAGCAAGCGTCTGGTTGAACTGATGGGGGGGCAGATCGGGGTCACAAGCTGCGAGGGCAAGGGTTCGGTTTTCTGGTTCACGGTTGAACTCGATTGCCAGATCGCTCCTGCGGTTATGAAACCCATCAGCAGTCTGAACGGTCAGCGGGTACTGGTGGTCGATGACAATGCAACCAATCTGCGGCTGCTCGAAATACTGCTGAAAAACTGGCATTGCACTCCGCTGCTGGCCGGTAGCGGCGCCGCCGCCCTGTTGTTGCTTGAGCAGGAGGCTGCGGTCGGCAGAGTCGTCGATGCGGGAATACTCGATATGCAGATGCCCGTCATGGACGGGATGGAACTCGGGCGGCAGATCAAGGCGGATGCCAGATGGGCGAATATGCCGCTCATCATGCTCACTTCGGTCTCACAGCGCGGCGATGCTACGCTCGCCGCTCAGAGCGGTTTTGCCGCCTATTTGTCAAAACCTGTCAAGAGCGCGCAGCTGTTTCGCTGTTTCGCCACCGTGATAGGCCAGCATCAGCCGACTCAGCTGGTCACGCGTCACACGCTGATCGAGCAGGCGCGTCGCGGCAATATTCTGGTCGCTGAAGACAATCCCACCAACCAGAAAGTCGTGCTGCACATGCTCTCAAGGCTTGGGCATCAGGCCAATGCGGTGGGTAACGGTCTGGAGGCGCTGCAGTCGCTCGAGATCATACCCTACGATCTGGTTCTGATGGATTGCCAGATGCCGGAAATGGACGGTTATGATGCCGCGCGCGCGATCCGCGCCGAAACTTCCCGCGTGCTCAATCGCCACATTCCCATTGTCGCGCTGACTGCCGATGCGATGCAGGGAACGCGCGAGAAAACCGAGGCCGCCGGTATGGATGACTATCTGACCAAGCCTATCGACCCCAAGCAACTGGCCTCGGTGCTCAACCGCTGGCTGTCAGGATATGACATGAAGAGCGAATCGCCGGTACGGCACAATGCACACAAGGGCGAAATTTTCGATTACAAAAACGCCCTGATACGCATGGCGGACGATGAATCGCTGTTGCGGGAAATCATCGCGGTCTATCTGGAAGATACGCCTCTGGATATTGCCCAGCTGACCGAGGCGCTCGATGCGGGAAATGCGCAGGATGCCGGACGTCACGCCCACAGCATCAAAGGCGCCTCTTCGAATGTAGGCGCTGAAGGGGTGAGGGAGCTGGCAGCCAGCCTGGAATCGCTGATACATGAACAGAATCTGGCAGAAGTGCGCGGATTGCTGCCCGGTCTTCAGCTCCGTTTTGAGGATTTTAAAGCCGAAACGATACGGCATTTCGGCTAGCGCTCAAAACGCCGCATTGCTGCGATTTTTTAAGAGAGTGGTGGTATATTGAACAAAGTTGATCGAATCCAATTTCGGGAGGAATGTGATGCGTACCTTGTGGATGGTTTTACTCGCTTTGCTTTTGACAGGCTGCGGCTACAATACTTTTCAGAGCACCGACGAGCAGATCAAGGCGAGCTGGGCAGAAGTACTCAACCAGTATCAGCGCAGATCCGATTTGATCCCGAATCTGGTCAACACCGTCAAAGGCTATGCCACCCAGGAAAAAGAGGTGCTGCTGGGGGTGACCGAGGCCAGATCCCGCGTCGGCAGCCTGCAGGCCGCACCTGAACTGATCAACGACAAAGAGGCCTTCGCCAAATTTCAGGCCGCCCAGGGACAGTTGACCTCGGCGTTAAGCCGCTTGCTGGTGGTGTCGGAAAATTACCCTCAGTTAAAATCCGATGCGAATTTCCGCGATCTTCAGGCTCAGCTCGAAGGCACCGAAAACCGCATCACGGTGGCGCGCAACCGCTATATCAAAGCCGTTCAGGAATACAACGTCGCGGTGCGCTCATTCCCGGAAAATCTGACCGCGATGGCCTTAGGCTACACCGTAAAACCTTCCTTCACGGTCGAAAACGAACAGGCGATCTCGCATGCGCCTGCCGTTGATTTTAACGCCCCCAAAAAATGAAAACCCTGCTCGCGCAAGTCTTTCTGATTGCGCTGCTGCTGACGGGGGCTGCGTGCGCCGATGTGCCTGCCTTGAGCCGGCGCGTGACCGATCTGACTGCGACGTTGAGCGCCGATCAGCTTCGCTCGCTCGAGGCGAAACTGGCAACTTTCGAGGCGAAAAAGGGCGCGCAGATCGCGATCCTGATCGTTCCCACCACCCGGCCTGAATCCATAGAGCAGTACGGCATACGCGTGGTCGAAGCCTGGAAGCTCGGCAGGAAAGGTGTGGATGACGGCGCGCTGCTGCTGGTGGCCAAAGACGACAGGACGCTGCGCATCGAGGTCGGTTACGGTCTGGAAGGGGCGCTGAACGATGCCACCTCGCACCGCATCATAGACGAGATCATCGTGCCCTATTTTAAAAAAGGTGATTTTTATCAAGGGGTTGATTCGGGAACCTCAGCGATGATGCAGGTGGTCCGCGGCGAGCCTTTGCCGGAAGTCAAGAAAGCGGTTGAAAAACAGGACTATGAATCGCTATTCTTTGCGGGCTTCGCCATCGCGATGGCGGTGGGCGGCATGCTGCGTGCGATGCTAGGCCGTCTTCCGGCCGCAGTGCTGGCGGGCGGATTGCTGGGGATTTTAGCTTGGCTTGTCATATCCTCAATCGCGATCGCAATTTTGGCTGGCATCGCAGCCTTTATCTTCGTGCTGCTGGGAGGGACTCGTCATAGCATCGGAGGTTTCGGCGGAGGAGGTGGCTTCGGAGGTGGTTTCAGTGGCGGAGGCGGCGGATTCGGCGGGGGCGGTGCCTCGGGGAGATGGTGATGAATTTCAGACGACTCATAGTGCATCTATCTACAGGCCGCGCTGCGGTGAGGCGGGTTTTCAATAAATCCTCGCTTGATGCCATAGAGCGCGCTATTCATGAGACAGAATCGCTGCACGACGGGCAAATTCGCTTTGCGGTCGAGGCGTCCCTTGAGTTAGCCCCGCTGCTGGCTGGACAAACGGCCAGGGAGCGCGCCATCGAAGTGTTTTCATCGCTGCGCGTCTGGGACACCGAGCACAACAACGGCGTGCTGATCTATCTGTTGCTGGCCGACCGGGATGTCGAGATCATCGCCGACCGGGGCGTTGGGGCGGGAAATGAAATATGGGAGGCTATTTGCCTGAGGATGGAAGCGGAATTTCGCGCAGGGCGGTTTGAAGCCGGGGTGATTGCCGGGATACGCGAAGCGGGCGAATACCTTGCACATCGCTTTTCTGGACAACAAAACGAAATGCCGGACAGCCCGGTTCTGCTGTAAGAACAAGCCTTTAAAACTCAAATTCCCGCGATCAGTGACGTTTGCGGCATAAACCTGTATCTTCCCTCTCGCCTCTCAAACACCATCAACGAAAATACATGCGATTCATTCACACCTCGGACTGGCATCTGGGCCAGACGCTGCACAGTTTTGAGCGAACCTTTGAGCACCAGCGTTTTCTGGACTGGCTGCTGGATATTCTGGTCGCAGAACAAATCGATGGACTGCTGATCGCGGGCGACATCTTCGACAATGCGAACCCTTCAGCCGCATCGCAAAAGCAGTATTACCGCTTCTTGCAGCAGGCCAAGGCGCGTGTGCCGCAGCTTCAGATCATCGTCATCGCAGGCAATCACGATTCGGCAGGACGCCTGGAGGCAGCCGGGCCGCTTTTGGAAACCATGGAGGTTGCGGTGGTCGGGCACATCCGGCGCAAGGAGGATGGGCAGATCGATCTTGATCCTTTGGTGCTGCCGATGAAAAATCGTGCCGGGGAAATTGCGGCCTGGGTGCTGGCGATCCCGTTCCTTCGGCCTGGGGACGTGCCGCGCGTCGAGACGGATGGCGACGCCTATCTGGCGGGCATTGCCGAGCTATACCGGCAGGCGTTCGAATATGCTACAGCGCGCCGCAAGCCGGGTCAGGCGATCATCGCGATGGGGCACTGCCACATGGTGGGCGGCGAGGCTTCCAGCGAGTCCGAACGGCGCATCGTGATCGGCGGAGCAGAGGCGCTCTCGGCTTCTATCTTTGATCCTGCCATCGCCTATGCCGCATTAGGCCATCTGCATCTGGCGCAGCGGGTCGGCAAACAGGAACACTTGCGCTATTGCGGCAGCCCCTTGCCGATGTCCTTTGCCGAGATCGACTACAGACATCAGGTGTTGTGCGTGGAGCTTTCGGGCGTATCGGTTGCGCGCATCACCGAAATTGCCGTGCCGCGCGCGGTCGAACTGCTGCGCATACCGAAACAGCCGGAGCCCGTTGATGCGGTGCTCGCGCAACTCGCAGCGCTCGATCTGCCCGACTCGGGCGATGTTTATCCCTATCTGGAGGTGCGCGTGCGGCTGGACAGTCCCGAGCCCGGGCTGCGATCCCGCATAGAATTAGCGCTCGAGGGTAAGCCGGTGCGTCTTGCCAAAATCGAGACCCGCATGAGCGCGGGTGAAATAGTTGCGGCCATGTCGCTGGACGATCTGAATAAATTACAGCCTGAGGATATATTCAAACGATTGTATCAGAGCCGCTTTGGCACTGACGCGCCTGTGTCGCATCTTGCAGCCTTTGCCGAACTGCTTTCAGAGTCTTATTTAACATCATGAAAATACTGGCTATTCGCGGCAAGAATCTGGCCTCCATCGCGGGCGAATTCGACATACCGTTCACCGATGAACCGCTGGTCTCGGCTGGTCTGTTCGCGATCAGCGGGCCGACCGGGGCGGGTAAAAGCACCCTGCTCGATGCGCTTTGTCTGGCGCTTTACGACGACACCCCCCGCCTCTTGAAAGCGGGCAGCAGCAAGCTGCCGGATGTGGAAGGGGAGACGGTGACGCCGGGGGATACGAGAAACCTGCTCAGGCGCGGGGCGAGCGACGGATATTCGGAAGTCGATTTCGTCGGCAACGACAGTGTCTCATATCGGGCACGCTGGAACGTGCGGCGTTCGCGCGCTAAGGCGAACGGAAAACTACAGGCGATCGAGATGAGTCTTAAAAGGCTGCCCGAGTTGACGCCAATCGGGGGCACCAATACCGAAGTCAAAACCGGCATTGTGCAGCGCATCGGGCTGTCTTTCGAACAGTTCACCCGCTCGGTGCTGCTGGCGCAGAACGAATTTTCCGCCTTTCTGAAAGCGGACGACAACGAGCGCGGCGAACTGCTCGAAACCCTGACCGGCATCACCGTTTACACCGATATTTCCATGCGCGCTTTTGAAAGGGCCAAGCTTGAACAGGCCGCCTTGAACCGTCTGAACGACAGGCTGGCAGACAGGAGGCCGCTGGATGGGGATGCGCGTCTTGCCCTGGAAGAGAACAGCCGTCAGGCGAACGAACAGCTTGCAAGGCTGGAGGTGCAGGCGGGCGAACTTGCAGCTCATCTGCGCTGGCACGGGGAACTGAGAAAATCTTGTGCGGCGGTAGAGCAGGCGCAAGCGGAGTTGGCAAGCAGGAAGACTGAGTATCAGGCCGCAGCGCCCAGAAGGAGCGAATTGGAGCGCATCGCATCGGTTCAGGAAGCGCGCGGGCCGCTTTTTGAATGCGACCGGCTGGCCTTTGAAATTGAAGCAACATGGCAGGCGAAGTGCCAGGCGGAGTCCGAACTGAGTAAGGCAGCAGATGCCTTGCATTCGGCACAAATGTTACAGCAGCAAGCGGCAGCCGCGCTGCAAGAGGCCGAGCAGCACAGCGCCGATTCGGCTGCGGATTTGCACCGAGCAAGGGAACTCGATGCCCAGATCGCAACGCTGTTGCCCGGGCACCGTCATGCGATAGATGCGCAAAATGAGGCTGACAGCGCTCTCAAGAGTGTATTGCATGAGATTGAATTTAATGAAAAAAATATAAATATATTGCAAGATGATCAGCTGCGGACGCTGAGCTGGCTAGAAGAGCACGCGCATCTGGAAGCCGTGGCGGCTAACTGGCCCCGCTGGGATATGCTGCTGACTCAGGCGGCGAAGCTGGCAGCGGAGGGGGCGGCTCTGGCATCAGACCTGAGTGCTGCGCAACAAAACGAGCGCAGGCTAACAGACGATTGCAAGCAGGCCGATCAGCATTTGAGTCAGGCAGCTGGCGCGTTGAGTCAGGCCGGATTAAATCGCGCAGCCGCACAGCACAAACTGGACAGTTTCGATGTGCAGTCGCGGCATTCACGAAAATTATCGGCCGAGGAGCGGCGCGAATTGCTCTCTTTAGCAGAGCGGCAGTGGCGAGAACTCTCTGAGCGCTTGTCCTTGCAGCGAAACCTGAAAGAGGAGCAGGGGGCGCTGCAGGATGCAGTTCGTCAGTCTGAAGACGCGCTTTCCGAGCTGCAGATCAGCCTTCCTCATGAAAAATCTTCGCTGGCGCAGGCCGAGCGCTCGCTAAAGTCGGCAGAAGCCGCCTGCGGCGAAAGCGTCGAGCGTTTGCGCGAATCGCTGATCGACGGGGTGGCCTGCCCGGTGTGCGGCGGAATAGAACACCCGTACCACGCCCAAAATTCTCAATTGCATGAGGTGTTGCAAAGCCTGCAGGCGGAGGTTGCGCGCTGCCGTGACGCCGTGCAGCAACATCAGCAGCAGCAAACGATGCATCAAACCCGCCTGACTGGAAGTCGCAGCCAGCTTGAGTCCGTCACCGGACAATTACTCGCGCTTGCAGGTGCGCTAGAGCGTGTGCAAGCGGCATGGCAGTCTGGTGCTCTGGCAGATGAGCTGTGTGACATCGAGTTTTGTGACTGCGCTGCCTGGTTTGCCGGGCAACAGCAAGAGATGTGTACACAGCTGAAATGGATAAGCGATGAGGAGAGTGCGGAGAGGTCTGCCGCAACGGCCCGCGATCAGGCGCAACTAGCATACGACGAGGCCGTAGAACAGCATGTGCACTGCAAGGATGCGGCGCAGGCTGTACAAGCGCTGCGGGCGCTTGCGCATTCCGATGCTGCCACGCTTGCACACAGGCATGCCGAGACACAGCAGCGTCTTGAGCAGACGCTGGATGAGTTGGATAACGCCTTTGAAGATCGGAACTGGATCACCGTCTGGCGCAGCAATCCTTCTGTGTTTCATGCGCGTTGCAGGGATGGAGTTGATCAGTGGAATGCGCAATGCAAGGCGCGCGAGTCGCAGCAGACTGAAACCGGCAAACTTGAGGTGGCGCGCACCGCGTTGCAGGAAGCTTTAGCGCGTGCCGGTTCGCAAGCCGAGCGCGCGGCAGCAATGCTTGCCATGAGCGATCATGAAATCGGATCGCGCAAGGCTGAACGGGGCTGTCTGTTTGAGGGGCGCGCAGTCGATGAGATACAGGCCGAACTGGATGCCTCCGTTGCATCCGCCAGGGCTGAGTTTTCCGGACGGACAGATGCTGTTCAGCAGTGCGTGCAGAATAAAACCCGGATTGAGGCGGCGCTTCATCAGGATACAAGTCGGCTTGAGATACTGAGGAGAGATCAGCTGCGCGCCGGTCAGGCGCTTGCTGTCTGGATGGAAAATCTGGCGGTGACCGGTATAGCGGAACTCAGGAACCTGTTGTCTTATGCGCAGGAGTGGATAAACGACGAGAGAAAACAGCTGCAACTGATTGAATCATCGATTCAAAATGCAAATATAGTATTGGTCGAGAGGCAAAGTCAGCGCGATCTTATCCTGCAAAGTCGTGCGGGGGGAGAGGATGAACAAGCCGTGAAGCTGGCTTTAGAACAGCTCGAAATCGATCGGCAGACTTTGCTGCCTGCATCTGCCGCCTTACAGCTGTCCATCGCTCAGGATAACGATCGGCGCGAGCAATCGGCTGCGATGATGCAGCAAATCGAGGCGCAGCAGTCGCGTTGGCGACTCTGGGCGCAGATGTCCGATCTGATCGGCTCGGGTGATGGCAAGAAATTCCGCAACTATGCGCAGCAGTTCACTCTGGATGTGCTGGCGGGCTATGCCAACCGGCATCTTGAGGATCTTGCGCGCCGCTATCGACTGATGCGCGTTGCTGACACGCTGGCGCTGATGGTCGTCGATCAGGACATGGGGGACGAGCTGCGCTCAGTGCATACGCTCTCAGGGGGCGAATCGTTTCTGGTGTCCTTGGCTCTGGCGCTGGGCCTGGCTTCATTGTCTTCCAACCGGGTGCGCGTCGAATCGCTGTTCATCGACGAGGGCTTTGGCAGTCTGGATCCCGAGACGTTATCGGTCGCGATGGATGCGCTGGACGGCTTGCAGGCGCTGGGACGTAAGGTCGGTGTGATATCTCACGTGCAGGAGATGACGGAGCGCATCTCGACCAAGATACTGGTGCAGCGGCAGTCTGGCGGAAAAAGCCGCGTGGTGATCGTCTGACGCTATTTAAGTGAGTGCCATACGACCCAGTGTCAATTCCTAGGGGAAAATATGTGATCATAAAGTTATGTCTTGTTAAGGTGTCTAAATGACCGACCAGACTTGCAAACGATACAGGTAATTTTGGCTAGTTATTATCTGTGGCAACAAAGCTTTTTAAGGATGATCGGACCCGCGCGCCGAGTTGCTTGCAACTAAGGCGAAAAATACGATCCTGATTTTATTGTACAATATCCGTTAATATTTTCGTTAAGGGGTGTGTCGTGCAATTTAGAACAAGTGATGTGGTGCCTATCAGCGAAGCTCGTGCGCGTCTGACGGAACTTGCCGATGACGTGTTCGGTGGCGGCGCAGAAAAAATTCTGACCAAGAACGGCTCGAGTTTCGTGGCGATCGTCGATGCGCGCAAACTGGACTACTACCATGCGCTTGAAGAGGAGCACGCCGGGTTGGTGTTGCTGGATGAAGCTGAAACGGGCTTGCGGCAAATTCTGGCTGGGCAGCGTGTGTCGGCAGGTGATTTGATCTCAGTACTTTCGTGATGACTTTGCCGTTTAACGCACGGGTTGAAGCTGCCCCGAATTTTCTCAGCAACCTGAACGCGGCTCACCAATTTTTTATCGATCAGGATGTGGACTCGGCAACCGGCCGTTTGCGAAAACTGAAATCCCAGTTGCTCGAAATGGTCGGCATACTGAGTTGGTCACCTGCCAGCGGGCATCTTGCGCGATTTATGAGTGGTCGTTCTGTTCAGGCGCGATTGAGAACCGAAGCCGTTCAGAAGCTGGCCGTTCAGGCCGGTTTGCCCTGCTTGCGGGAGTATATTGTCGGTAGTCATGTCGTTTTGTACGCACACTCAGATGTCGAGGTGGCTTTGCTGGCAATAAAACACCAGCGGCAGCTCATTTATTCAACTGAGTGATAAATTTCACTCACGAATAGGCGTACCTCCTGCCAGATGCGATGCAATCTGTCGTTTGGAACTGACTATTTCTTATAGCGAGCCAGCATTTTGTCTATAGTCGCTGCCATTTTTTCTCGTAAGGCCGCGGGCTGTATAACTTCTACGTTATCGCCCAGGCCTAATAACCACCATTCCAGTTGCAGCGTGTGCGGCACCGTTGCGACAAGTTTTACCGAGCCATTTTCCTGTTCGGTCAGTGTCTGATCGCGGGATAACGGGGTTTCAAACAGGATGTCACTCTCACGGTTATACAGGACGGCCTCCAGCGTAATCAGTCCTTTCTCGCAGAAACCGAATTTACCACTCTCGATTACCTGATCGATGGAAAAGTCGGCAGGAGTAATTGACGGTTCATTCATCATTGTGGCGGACTTAATTCGGTGTATCGCCAGCATGCGCAAGTCTTCGTAATCAGTGAAGCGACAATACAGATAGCTGACGTGATTGCGCTGGATGACCGCAACAGGGTGTATGCGATATTCGACGGCTGTTTTTTTGCCGCGCTTGATATATTTCACGGTCAACTGACGATCTGCGAGTAACGCCTCATAGACCGTCTGCAAAACTTCAGGTTTGATGTTCGGTGGCAACAAGGGCTGTGAAGATGGCACAGTGCGCACCTTGTCCAGCCAGGCCCTTGCATGTTCACTCTTGGGCGCGTTGTTCAGATGCTGTCTGGCTGAATTGAAATAAGGATCGAGCTGTTGCAAAGTGGATGCGGGCAGTAGATTTTTCAGATGCTGTTCGACCATCGCCAGCGTCAGTGCTTCGGTCTGACTTAAGCCCGGAAGACTGAATAGAGGCGCATCCTTTTTCCAGCTCCAGCCATAGGGCTTGTCTCGTTCATCCGACACTAACGGGAACAGCCCTGAAAGCGACTGCAAATCCCGCTCTACGGTGCGTTTGCCAACATCGAAATTTTCTTCCGTTAGCTTTTTATGCAGATCTCCCGCCGTGATCTTCTGAGGCTGGCGCGGGATCAGGCGCAGCATCTGCCATTGTCGCTGAAGGGTATCAGGATGAAGTTGCGCCATGACTGTGGATGTTGGGGTGGTTTTAATTGGTTCCATTCTAACAGGATAATCCTCGATAGCGTCATTTCATGTCGCAGCAATTCGCTTGTTGATGAACTTCTTGAGCATGATTTCCATGCGTCACAGCCTGTCGCGACGAAAACTCATAATGCCTCCCTGTTCAACACGATTGAAAAGGTGGAAAAAATGGACGATTTCAAGATTTTCAGACGTGCGGCGCCTCGCGGCAATCGCTCCGGCAAATTGCTTAATGACCCGCTTGAATTTTATCGTCCCTTATTGGCGACCTGGCTGATCGAGATGACTTTGTCGCTGGGGTGGTACAAGAAGCCAAAACCGGGCAGCCACCGTAACTATATTCTTGAAGATGAGTCCTTTGCCGCAATCACGGGAATCATGGTCGAAATTGATCGCGACGAAGATGACGGCCACTTCATAACCATAGATGGGGTGATGATGGTGTATAGCGATGCGGCTTGTGCGCGGGTTCTGAAAGTGCATCTTGAGGCATTTCGCAATCAGCCGATGACTGATGAACTCTCGCTTCTGGAAAATATTTGCACCCTCGGCAAGATACTGGGTTTGAGCAGTGCCGAAATAAGCATCCTGTGCTTTGCGGCAGTGCTGGAATTGTTCTCCGCATTCAAATCGGCAATTGCCACGGTTTCCGGCGCAACGTCACAACACCAATTAGCCACGATAATCGCTCTTGTCACAGGTCAAAAAAATACAGAAATTCTGGCGGGTTTGCGTGAAGGCTCTACGCTGGTGTCTTCCGGGATTGTCGAGGTGCAAACGTCAACCACTGACCTTGAGGATAAAATAAGTTTGCTGGGCGGCCTGGGTGACATCCTGTTTCAGACGCATAAAAGCGAGGATGCCCTGACTGCAAGATTTCTGAAAAAAGCGGGTTCATCCAGCCTGAAACTGGATGACTTCCCGCATCTTACTCATGATATACAGGCAATCAGGGCTTATCTGGCGGGTGCTTTGCAGAACAAGGAGGCGGGAACGAATATCCTGTTTTACGGATCACCGGGGACCGGTAAAACCGAATGCGTCAAAGCGCTGGCCGCGACACTGGGCATTGAGCTTTATGAAATCTCATTTGCCAATGAAAGTGGCAATCCGATCAGCGGCACAGGAAGATTACGCGCCTACAACCTTTGCCAGCGCATGTTGCGCAGCAGCGACAACACCATTTTGATGTTCGACGAAATAGAAGACGTATTTCCCAGCGAAAGCTTCAGCATGGCGCTGTTCGGGATAGAAATTCCGGGCAGAAATAGCCGTGCCAGCAAGGCGTGGATCAACCGCGCGCTGGAAAGAAATGAAACTCCAGCTATCTGGGTGACCAACGATGCCGACATCGATCCTGCCTATCTGCGCCGTTTCGATTATTCCGTGCGTTTTTCTGTCCCGCCGCAACAGGTTCGAATGTCGATTGCCCGTCATCATCTTGGACAATTCAAGCCATCCGATGCCTGGTTGATGCGTATTGCCGCAAGCGAGGAGGTGAGTCCGGCGCAATATGAGCGTGCCGCCAAGGTGGCTAGGCTGGCAAGTCGTGGCGACAGGGAGCAGGATAGGCTGCTGGTCGAGCAGACGCTGGATCGCAGCGCGCGCCTGTTAGGTCAAAATCGTCTGCCAGCGCGTAATGTGCGGCATACCGTGTATGACCTGAGCTTCGTCAATACCAGTATGAGCGTGGAGAAAATCATAGTCGGGCTGAACAAGCGGCCACGCGGCACGTTTTGTTTTTACGGCCCGGCGGGAACAGGCAAGAGCGAGTTTGCCCGCCACATCGCCGACCAAACCGGTAAGCCGATTATCGTCAAGCGCGCATCGGACATCCTGAGCAAATGGGTAGGTGAAGCCGAACGGAATATCGCCGAAATGTTTGCCGAAGCGCGCCAGCAGGAAGCCATTCTGGTGCTGGATGAGGCCGACAGTTTTCTGGCCGACCGGCGCGATGCAAAGAATAATTGGGAAGTCACTCAGGTCAACGAATTGCTCACCCAGATGGAGGCGTTTGAGGGAATTTTCGTCTGCACCACCAATCTGCTCGATAAGCTGGATCAGGCCAGCTTGCGCCGTTTCGCCTTCAAGGTGAAGTTTGATTTTCTGAATGCAGATCAGCGCTGGGCGATGTTCAAAAATGAGCTGACGCGACTGGGCGGTGATTTGGATGCCGCGATAGATTGGGAATCGCGTGTGCGCAGCCTTGAAAAACTCACCCCCGGCGATTTCGCGGTCGCTGCACGCCAGTTCGATGTGCTGGATATGGAAGCCACACCTGCCGAATTGCTCCATCAGTTGCAGGAAGAATGCAAAGTCAAGGGCGGCAGCTCAGGTAGAATGGGATTTGTACTCGACAAGCAGTGAAAGAGTTATGAAAACTCTTTCGGGAATCTAAACCGTCTGTACCAATCGCCAAAGGCGACATTTTTAACTCAACGCTCACGAAGGATTATTAAAAATGGAATTTTCAACTTTGACTAAAGAGCGTCTAGGTCACTATGTTTATGCGCTCGTAGATCCCAGAGATCGCAGTATTTTTTATGTCGGCAAAGCATCCTCAAATAATAGGGCTTTTGATCATTTGAAAGTATCGAAGTCTGAATCAAAAAAACAGAATATGATCGAACAGATAAGGGCTGATGGCATACATGAACCTCAGGTCGAGGTTATTCGTTATGGTCTTGATTCGGAAGAGATGGCTTTTCAGATTGAAGCCGCTGTAATTGATACGATTGGTCTTGAAAATCTTACGAACGAAGTCAGAGGGCATGGCATTAAAAATGGGCGATTACTTGCAGTGGAAGTCGAGCGGATTTACGGATCCCGTCCGATTAAAATCAGCGAGATTCAAGAATACTGCATGTTATTTTTCATACAAAATACGTATTCACCTACGATGTCTGAGCAGGAAATATATGACTGTACCCGTCAGTTTTGGCACGGTGTATCTGAGAAAAAACGCAACGATCTGACTCACCCTGTTGCCTTGGCCATAGTTGATAGCGTTGTCGTTCGGGTATATTCAATTGCGGGCTGGTATCAGGCGGGTACAACATTCTCATCAAGAAATGCAAAAAAACAGAAGGATAAATGGGAATTTGTGGGAAACCGTATTGAAGATCATCCTCTGCTGGGTAGAAAATTAGCAGAAGAAGATGACGAAACAGGTATTTCTGCAATTCAGAAAGGCTATAGCTATTTGCCTCGTGAGTAATATCGTTTGCTGCGTCCTGAAATGTCGCGATGGGTTCATATACTGCTAATCCCATTAACAACAAAAGATTAGCGATGAAACAGTTATTAATCAAAGGCTTATTGTTTTCTGTTTTTACCCTGTCAGCAACGACCGCATGCTTTGCTGAGAGCCAGGCGGATATTCGTTACCGGCGAGACCAGTGCGACAAAATATGTGAACACGAAATCCACCTGCGTGAAGATCGCATGCCTTGTTATGCGCAGTGCAAAAGCAAGATGGACAAGGAACTCAAGACGGCTACTAAAGTAATTATTCCTCAATATGTTGCGCGGCCCGGCGACTGCCCGATCACGCTCAAAAAGGATGTTGAAGAAATTCTCGGCATCAAGATTCAGAAGGTGATCGCAGATAATAATCGCTGGATGACCTGTGAATTTGTTTCTGAGGATATTATCGTTCGAATCACCAATGATGTCGGGAGTCCGACCATCATCGGCCGTGACCCACAGACTGAAGACAAAAAAGCCATTGCCGACACGTTGAAAGCGAAACTCAATGAGGCAGCCCAGCGGCAAATCAATATCTGGGAAAACCATCTGCAACGGCGTCCTAATAGAATCAGTATCTAGGAATGCGCTAATTAATCTGCGTCCCCGACTAGCTCAGTCGGGGACGGACTGGAAAAATTCACTTTGGAGATTTCGCGGCAGCAGCACACAACTTCGACGTGCTGGATGTTATAGTCGCGTTGGGTGAGTTGTGCCGCTGGTTGCAGGATGGATTCAAGGTCAGCATATCTAGTGGATTGGCTTCATACTCAAAATGTACTGAATTAAAATTGACTCGTGAAAATTGTTCAGTATCTGAAATTTAATGAAATAGTTAATGAGGTTTTGACCATGAAATCTGTAACCAGACTTGAAAAATTATTATTGGAATTCGTCGCACAAGAGGAGAGAGCCATGCGCATAGAGCGGCTTTTCGCCTTTGCCAAAACCCGAGTTCGTGAGCGTTGTGGATTTGAAAATTGGTTGAAATTTGAACTTGTGATGCATGCCTTGGAGAAGGGGATTGAGGTTGATATTGAAAAGAAAATTGATGTCGACAATAGAAAGGCACAAAGCAAGTTATTTCATCAGACGGATTTGGTTTTATCCTTTAACTCAGAACTTACTTTCGGCGTTGAGCTTAAGGTTAGGAGTGATGAAAGTCGTGCAATTAGGGCGCTCAAGGCTGATTTGAAAAAGCACTCAAAAGCGACACCGAGTTCTAGATATACCGCAAATTTTGCAGTTGTACTTTGCGGTGTAGATATTGATCCTAAAACACATGAGAAGCTAAAAAATGATCTTCACAACTTTCGGGTTATACCAGCTGGAAATGGAATTAATTTTTTGGTTGCCGAAGATAAATAATCTTCAAATTTGGCGTGTTACCGGGACAAGGTGGAAATGCCGTGCCGGGTGACTAGCTCACCCGGCTTGCCGCAACACTCGCAGGTTTTGGTGGACTGCTCGTAAGCAGAATTGATGAGTTCGCTGATGCGCTCATACATTGCCCGGTGCTGGCCTGTTGCAAAGACAACAAAGCGAAGAGATCCCAGCTTCTCTTTTACCTGCCGACACTTAGGCCATTCCGCTGCATCGGGACTCAAGCCGCTTTCACGCGCGACAGTTTCGATGTCTCTGGATAGCTGATAGATCAGTTCAAACCAGCCGTCGCCACATTCAAATCCGCGCTGCATGGATGATTGGTCGCGATTTCTAAACAGCCGTGGAAAGTCGTCAAGCAGTTTATTTGATAGTTCTTCGTTCATTTTTCCAAGTCCGCTATGAAGCGCCGCATGATGAATGTCCATGTCCGGCATTCTCTCAGAAGGCCGCGTCAGTTGATGACGCAGAGCGCGCAATCGCGGCCATGTTCAATTTCAGCCCGTTTGCGATTCGCTGCGACTCAACCTGTCGCGTAAGCCCCTTATCATCCTAACTCCAGAAAACATAAGGAGCGGTGATGAGGGAGCTTGTGAATGACAGCCTGCAAAGCCTGTTGGGCGATGTGGTGTATGAGGGCCGATCGGGCAGACGCCTGATTGCACTGGTGGGAATATTGGGCGTGGGCGGCGTGCCGGATGAGGTACAGGCCGAAGCACTGAAACTCTCGAAGCTGCTGGTGTTGCGCGAGATGTTTAACGCGCTGCTCGAACCGATTTCCTCTTTCTCCAAAAAACGCGACATGATGCCGGTGGATCGTCAGGTCGCGCCTTCGGAAATTAACTTTGAATCCCTTTTTCAGCAACTGGATGAGACCCGTCGGCAAATCGCAGAATTTGAAGCCGTCAATTACCCGCTGATGATTTCATGGGTCATGGCGCAGGCCAAAGCGCAAAAATTGCTCGGCAGTCGCTAGCGTTTGCCGGCACAAAAGGAGACGGAAAATGAATCCAAAATTCTTAATTACTGATAGTGAAACCGCCTTGAAGGCGGTGGCGCTGAACGGGATGTCTTTTCAATTCGTGTTGCAGCACTTGCGAACGGAAGAGCTTGCGCTGCTGGCAGTCGGAAAAAATGCCCACGCGCTCAAACACGTACCCGTCGAATTACGCACCGAGGCGGTGCTATTGAAGGCGATGGAATCCAAAGTGTATGTGCTGCCGCATATTCCTGAGCATGCCTGGAGTGAGGCACTTGCACTCAAAGTGGTCGAATCGCATGCGTTGGATCTGAAAAATATTCCCGTAGATTTTTGTACCGAAGCAGTTGTCATCAAGGCAGTGCAAGGTAATGGCATGGCGCTTGAGCATGTGCCTAAGCATCTTTTTAGCCAGTCCCTCGTTGATATCGCAGTGGCAAACTGCGACAAGGTACTAAAATTTTCGCCGCCTGAGTTTCGCTCTGAAAGAGAATCCCTTCGTGCGGGATTTCCGTATCGGTTTGATTATGTGTCATCAATGCAAACACTCTATGGTGGCATGTCTATTACTACATGCATTGTTCCCACAAGGTGGCTGGACATGGCGCTACCTACATTTGACGGGAGTGTCGTATACACAGATAAAATCAATAGAGCTGAGATGGATAGGCAAACAGATATGGTGTTCAGATTTACTGAGCTTGATTTTGATAGCGTGATACATAAAATAACACTCGATATATGCCATCTTGAAGAAGGAACTGACGAGGAACCATTATTCCGTGGCGATTATTTTGATGCGCCAATCACAATACACCCTCGTGTCATCGAATTTACGGATGCAAACTGGTGTATTGAAGTTGTTCTTTTAAATCATCTTTTGGCACCTTGGAACGCTACGTCAGTCTACGAGTTTTGTTATTACAATATTGACGACTTTCTCAGCGCACTGTCTGTCTGCACGGATTTTGTTTTTGAGTTTGGCATAGGCAATACGCCTGAGGATATCATTCCTCCTGTTCTGGAACGTTTAGATGGCTGCGAACCCCAATGCATCACACTAACGATGTTTGCCAACAATCAAAGCATATGCGAACACAGCGTTACCTTAACCTACTGTACGGACATGATTGTGTCTAAATTTTCAAATTTTGCTTGGGATAGCTATGGAGTGGATCAAGAAGTTCCGGAATATGCAGCATTGCCAGTATTCGGGGATGTTGGCGTTAAACATGAAAAAATGCTCATCAGTGTCTTGGTCGGGTGTGAACCGACGGCCCCAGATTTTGCATGATGAGCGTTGCCGCTGAGCATGCGTTTATTGGAGATAATAGAACACGTGCTTGCCTGCACAACCTTTTTGATCTGAATAAGTGTTACGTGAATCGCTATCTTGATAGCACTAGCAATATCAACAAAAGGAATGCTGGCAAATGAATAACGTACTCAAGCTCGAAGTTGACAATATTTTGCTGTTTGATGGTGACGCAATTGTAAATTCAGCGAACAAATCCTTGCTACGCGGTAGTGGACTTAGCGGCGCAATTCACAAGGCCGCCGGTGCGCCGCAATTACACCTTGCTTGCCTGGAACTGGGTGGCTGCGAAACGGGTGATGCCAAAACGACGAAGGCATTTTACCTGCCTTGCAAGTGGATTGTTCACGCAGTCGGCCCAAACTGGCATCGGCATACTCCATCAGAAGCGGCACACTTGTTACAACAAACGTATCGGGCCATTTTTCGCGAAGCGGCGCTGCATAAAATGACCCGTATTGCGATTCCAGCGATTAGTACCGGAATTTATGGGTTCCCGGCAGAACTGGCCGCTGAAATTTCTACACAAGAAATCACTGCGGGTGTTGCAGAAAATCCAGATTTGAAGGAAGTTCGGCTGATTTTTAGTGAGACGGGAAAGTACAACCTGACACGTCAGGTTTTCGATTCGTTTTGTAAATAATATGAGCCTAGCAGCCTTGTGTGGTGTCGGTTTCAGTCTGACCAGCATGATCGAGACACAAGGTGGAAATACCGTGCCGGGTGACAAGCTCACCCGGCTTGCCGCAACACTCGCAGGTTTTGGTGGACTGCTCGTAAGCAGAATTGATGAGTTCGCTGATGCGCTCATACATTGCCCGGTGCTGGCCTGTTGCAAAGACAACAAAGCGAAGAGATCCCAGCTTCTCTTTTACCTGCCGACACTTAGGCCATTCCGCTGCATCGGGACTCAAGCCGCTTTCACGCGCGACAGTTTCGATGTCTCTGGATAGCTGATAGATCAGTTCAAACCAGCCGTCGCCACATTCAAATCCGCGCTGCATGGAGGATTGGTCGCGATTTCTAAACAGCCGTGGAAAGTCGTGCAGCAGTTTATTTGATAGTTCTTCGTTCATTTTCCCACACCTGTCTGTGCCAACATGACGACAAATATTCCGTGGTGGAATATCGCTGGTATAACTTGGCGGATTCGAGTTCGTATATCTCGGATAGATAGCCATTGCCCCGAAACGACTGGTATCTCAGGTAGCGGGTGACTACTCAGGTTTCCGCCCAGTACCATTCGCTGGCAGGTGTGTCGTTTTTGTTCACCCATCCCTCCAGCGCAGCCAGTAACAGTGTTTTATCTTCAGCCGACAAGGGCTTGGAAGCTGCAAGTATTTCGAAAAGCTCTACGCGTATTGGACAGTTTGTTTCCTTGAGACAAATGAGGAATGGTGCCAGCCCATGCCGGTCAAAAATGAGCTGGGTTGCTCGGCGTTGCAGCCAGAGATCGAGCCCATCAAAGAAAGGAACGCCTGAAGGACTCTTGGTAACGATAGTCCAAAGAACCGATTTTCCGTCAGGCGTAACGGAAGCTTTTGTCAGTGAATACAGTAATGCTGGAAAGCGGATTTCGAGCAGAGATCGCTCACTTGCTGGAATGTCTTCTATTGGATCCATAATTCCGAAGTCTTCCATGCGCTGATTGAGGTCCTGATGAGGGACATTTCCATCTTCCAACCACCATGCGATGTACTCATTTAGAAGATTAATGCATGTCTGTTCAGAGACCTTGTCGCTGTATTGCTCGAAACTGCCTAGCACTAGATAGATGTCCTTTTCAAATATCCAGGCAAATTCGTTTGGTTTAAGTCGTGTCTCGACACTATCCGCAGCAAGTTCCTGAAATGCGCTGCAGGCGGTCAGGATTGCAACTGAAAACATGGGATGCTGAAGTAATTCCTGGTAGATGGCGGATCTAAACCCGGATTCGACAAGGGTTTCAAGTGCGCGACACAGAATGATAAAGGCAATATGCGGTTTCGTTACACTCCTGGTTGTAAGCTGTGTCAGGGCATCGGGTAGGTTCCTCACCTCCTGTAAGTGAACATCCAGAAAAGTTGATTCAGCTTCAGAGGGGGAGTCCGGGTGGTGCGGTAGGCAGGCCATAAGGGCAAATGTTTCAGTGCAGTATCCACACATATTGGTTCTCCATGGTGATGGTGTTAGATCTCTTGCTAGGGATGCAGAGAAATAGGCATTATCAGGATCATTGCGACCAGTTGTGACGCATAGCGCAATCGCGACCATGTTCAATTACAGCCCGCCTGAGATTCGCTGCGACTCAACCTGTCGCGTAAGCCCCTTATCATCCTAACTCCAGAAAACATAAGGAGCGGTGATGAGGGAGCTTGTGAATGACAGCCTGCAAAGCCTGTTGGGCGATGTGGTGTATGAGGGCCGATCGGGCAGACGCCTGATTGCACTGGTGGGAATATTGGGCGTGGGCGGCGTGCCGGATGAGGTACAGGCCGAAGCACTGAAACTCTCGAAGCTGCTGGTGTTGCGCGAGATGTTTAACGCGCTGCTCGAACCGATTTCCTCTTTCTCCAAAAAACGCGACATGATGCCGGTGGATCGTCAGGTCGCGCCTTCGGAAATTAACTTTGAATCCCTTTTTCAGCAACTGGATGAGACCCGTCGGCAAATCGCAGAATTTGAAGCCGTCAATTACCCGCTGATGATTTCATGGGTCATGGCGCAGGCCAAAGCGCAAAAATTGCTCGGCAGTCGCTAGCGTTTGCCGGCACAAAAGGAGACGGAAAATGAATCCAAAATTCTTAATTACTGATAGTGAAACCGCCTTGAAGGCGGTGGCGCTGAACGGGATGTCTTTTCAATTCGTGTTGCAGCACTTGCGAACGGAAGAGCTTGCGCTGCTGGCAGTCGGAAAAAATGCCCACGCGCTCAAACACGTACCCGTCGAATTACGCACCGAGGCGGTGCTATTGAAGGCGATGGAATCCAAAGTGTATGTGCTGCCGCATATTCCTGAGCATGCCTGGAGTGAGGCACTTGCACTCAAAGTGGTCGAATCGCATGCGTTGGATCTGAAAAATATTCCCGTAGATTTTTGTACCGAAGCAGTTGTCATCAAGGCAGTGCAAGGTAATGGCATGGCGCTGGAATTTGTGCCCAAGCATCTCATTACACAGTCACTGGTTGATGCCGCAGTGGCGAGCTGTGAACTGGCCTTGCAGTTTGCGCCGCCTGAATTTCGCACTATCGAGGCTGTGCAGCGTGCGGGAATGCAACTGCTGGGAAGACTGATAACCCCAGTTCGGATTCGGCCGGTGATGGATGATGAGTCACTTACGCACATGGAATCGTTCGAAAAGGAAATGGCTTTCAATAACATTTTCTTTGAGATTAATCAGCACTTCCCGGAGTTAAACGCTTCCTGGCTGGGACATGCTCTCGAAGAGATTGCCCCGAATTTTGCAGCAGGACTATTTGAAAGGCGGGCGTGTAAACGGCAACTTAAGTACATCGGCCTCGCATGGGATGATGAAATCCCGCAAGATAACGATGAGTATTTCAGGCTGGGTGAAGTCTATACGAGCCTGACTTTCAACGGCGGCAGTTACTCCATCAGCGGATATGGTGACAGGCTGAGAGGTTGCGCGTATTTCGAGTGGCTAAAGGAGTGCTGATATGAACAGAAGAGAATTCGTCCGGCGTCTTTTCGCGCTGGGGCTGATGACACCATCGCTAAATGCCGCTGCGATAAATTTAATCACTTCGCCGCCGGAGAAAGTCGAGGCTGTCGGTTTCACTATAGTCGAGACTGACGCTGTAATCAAGGTGATTGGTGCGGGCCGCGCTGGCTGCAATGCCCTGAATCTGATGATAGAGCAGGGAGTGTACAGTGTTGAATATATTGCGATAGATAGCGATGCGCGTGCACTTGAAAACAGCAAGGCTGCAACTCATCTGACCATCGGCGCTAGTGAAGACTCTCACGGGGCGGATCGTACGCAGATCATGCGTCTGATAAAGGGAGCTGACATGCTATTCATCGTTGCAGGCATGGGCGGTGAAACCGGTACGGCAACGGCTGCTTTGGTTGGGGAAATTGCACTTGAGCTGAATATTCTGACTATCGCGATAGTGACCAGTCCGGCGAGTTCTGAAGAAGTCCGTGTGACTTCTGCCGATGAGGAAATCATGGCGTTGCGCGAAAACGTGGACTCGCTAATTATCGTGCCGATAGATGATTTGATGAGAATACACGGTGTCGCCATGCCGGAGGCATTCAAGATCGCGAATGGGGTGATGAAAGATGCAGTGTCGGGCATCGCTGAAATAGTCAATGCTCCCGGTTTGATCAACTTGGATTTAATCGACGTGGTATTTCTTATGTCAGAAAAAGGCGGTGCAATGGTAGGAGTAGGCGTTGCCGCAGGGCCTGAACGCGCAAGGCTTGCAGCAGAACGCGCAATTGCCAGTCCGTTATTAAAAAACATGATTGCATCTGATGCGCTCGGTGTGCTGGTCAATATCACCTCAACCAGTTCTATAAAGCTGAAGGAACTGGATGATGTAATGGGCTGCGTGCAATTTGCTTCAGAAGATGCATGCGTTATTGTGGGCGCAATATTCGATGAAACTATGGGCGACGAATTGCGGGTGACCATTGTTGCAACCGGCCTGGGTTTGCCTGAGAGCGCGTATAGCGAGCGGCGTGCTGCAAATCTTGCTAGGAACAAAGAGATTGAAGCAATGCGGACAGTCGCTGCCGAGAATGGTGGCTATGATATCCCGTCATTTCTGCGCAAAAGTCAGCCTTGTGGATTTGAAGTCTGACGTAACCTTATGAGGAATTAATGAATATCAGGAGATTTACCGCCCCGACAGCGCGCGAGGCATTAAAGGAAATACGCACTGAATTAGGTGAAGATGCCGTCATTCTGTCGAATCGAATAACCGAGTCTGGGGTGGAAATTCACGCCATGGAAAATGATGATATGGAGGATATTTCCGCCATGAAAAAAGACCAAACCGGGAATCATGCCCGCGCCAACCTGGTTGTCGCCATCTCATCACGCGCCTTGTTCAATCTGGACGAGAGCCATGCCGTATTTGAAAACGAGGGAATTGAAGCATACTGCCGCTATCAGGTCGAACGCGAAGAGATACCTTTGATGCCGGGTGTGGCGTTTGGTCTGGTCAGCAAACTGCTGGCCCTGAATGTGCGCGACCCGGAACACCCTTGTGTTGAGGTGATTCTGCTGTCGCGCAACAGCGCTGACACCGGGCTGCGCATTTTTAACTCGATCAGGCACCACGGCCTTGCAATCAGCCGTGCTGCATTTACGCGTGGGGAGAGTACCCATCCCTATATTTCTGCGTTCGGCGCACAGCTCTTTTTATCGGCAGAACCTTCCGATGTGCGGCATGCGCTGGAAGCGGGATTCGCTGCTGCGACCATACTGCCTTCTGCGGCTCCGGCTGAAGTGAACTCGTCGCAATTGCGGATCGCGTTCGATGGCGATGCGGTGTTGTTCTCTGATGAATCGGAGCGCATCTATAAGCGCGATGGACTCGATGCGTTTGAGGACAATGAAGTGCAGGAGGCGCATCATCCGCTGCCAGGCGGTCCGTTCAAGACATTCCTCGCGCTCTTGCATCAGATACAGCTGGACTACCCGGCAGAAGCCTCTCCTATACGCACAGCCTTAATCACAGCGCGAGGCGCGCCAGCTCACGAACGTGTGATACGTACCTTGCGGGCATGGAATATCCGCATCGACGAAGCCTTTTTTCTGGGTGGGCGAGACAAGGGGGCATTCCTGAAGGCTTTTGGCGCTGACATCTTCTTCGATGACCAGCAGAAACAATGTGAATCGGCAAGGCAGCATGTCGCTACCGGTCACGTGCCTCACGGTGTTGCGAACGACTAGTGCTATTTCGAGGGGAGCGGAGACCCGTCTTGCTGTTTGAATCGATGATGACAAGGTAGCGTCCCGGAAATGCGGTTGGCGTTCTGTCGGCTCGCAACACCCACAACTTTTCGCCGCGCGCCAGCGCAGCCTGATAATCCGCGTCGAGCAGGCCGTGGCGGTCGAGAAACATGTTCAGGGTTGCCGGGATGCGCACGCAGCCTTTCGATCTTGCCACGCCGAGATGTTTTTCCAGGAAATCAGGGTCGGTCGCGTGCATCAGCAGGCGCATCTGGCCCAGACCTCCGACGCCCCAGCCGCGCTCGGCCTGTACCCAGCCGAAATCGTATACGCGCATGCCCTTCACCCCCAGGCCACGTATGCCATTGTCGTTGAAAGTCCCCTCGGCCCGATAGTCCATGTTTTCCAGCGTATGGGCGTACACGCCCAGCGGGGTCTGAAAATAATCGTATTTCCCGGGTTTTCCGGTAGAGACGGGGGCGGCTCCTATGAAGAGCAGATGAGCGGCGGGCAAGTCCAGAAAATAGAGAAATACCGCCTGCACCTTAGGATTTCGGTCGACCAGCAAGAGATACTGGGAATTTGAGAATTGAATTTGGCTGACTGCCGCATCGAGTAATTTGGCATAGCGATCCTGATCGGCTTCAGGGACAGCCAGTTTCATATCGACTTCGCGCTCGAAGGCTGAGGCGATTGCGGCTGTGTCTTCTGCTATGGCCGGTGTCGCGGCCAGGAGGAATGCCAGAATGAACAGCCTGATCAGCACATCAGGCCGCATCACCGAAGGCGATATGACGGTAGACCAGGGCTTTTAGCCAGAGCGCATCGCCGCCTGACAAGGTCTCGAAGCGCAGCCCGTATTCCTGAAGATTGGATTCCAGATTCGGGCTGTCGGCACTGACATGCAGTATGGTCGCCTCGAAATTGAGCGTCGATTTCAATTCTTCGATGTTCACATGCATCGCCAGATGCAGTTTATCACCGGGTTTGCCGAGCATTTTTGAGGCATGCAGCAGGGCGCCGTCCGCGCTCAGATTGACCAGCCTTGCCGCCTCGTGCCCGCCTTGCATATCGGTCACCGTGACGCCAAGATTGACCCTGGCCCAGGGGGACTTGCGCAGTTTTTGCACGCGGACCTGCAGCGGATAGTCCAGATGCAGATAGGGGGCAGGGTCGGTGCAAAATCGCTGTATCGCGGAGCGAAATGCGTAGATGTTGCTGCCGGTCACCATGCGCACCTCGACCAGTGCTCCTTCCGGGGGTACGAAACCTGCCGGACGGGTCAGAAGGACACTGCGATTTTTGATGTAGCCTATCAGGTGTGTGGTGTAATAGCGATGCGGAATTTGCTGGGGCAGCAGCAGTTGTACGAGCTCGCCGATCTGCGGTTTGACGCCCTGCGGCGGGAAGACTCCGGCGGGGGCGATTTCACTGAACTCAGGCCAGTCACCCGATTCCTGATTTTTCGCCTCTGCATCGACATCCTGCAGCAGGCCGCTGGGCAACAAGGCTTCGAGCTGGTCGCGGCTGGAGATGATTTCGCCGCGTGAAAATACGATGTATCCGTTGCTGTCATAGATACGCCAGGGCAGGGGACGGCCCAGAGGAATGTTTTCGATGGGTACGGGCTGGAAGTTCATGAGGTTTCATCCGCCGATTGAGGTGTTTTATTCTAGCACTGTTCATAACACACCGGATGAAGACGGCGCATGGGTTAAAATGCGCGCCATGAAACATATACAGTCACGCGACAATCCCTTATACAGGGAACTGCTCAAACTCAGCACTTCGACCAGGAGCCGCAGCAAGTCATCACAGACGCTGCTCGATGGCGTACATCTGCTAAAAGCCTGTCTGGATGCCGGATGGATGCCGCGCCAGATTCTGATCAATTCCACGGCAGATGAAGAAGTTGCGGCGATACTCGCGCGGGTGCCCGACGTGCCGCAGGTACTGCTGGAGGACAAACTGTTCGCGGAGCTCTCCGGGCTTAAAACGCCTACCGGCATACTCGCGCTGATCGATATTCCTCAACCTGAAGTTCAAAGCGCTCGCTTTGCGCTGCTGCTCGAAGCGATACAGGATCCGGGCAATCTGGGCTCCATGATACGCTCGGCGGCGGCGGCAGGTTGCGATGCGGTTTACCTGTCGGCTTCCTGTGCCGATGCCTGGTCGCCCAAAGTGCTCAGAGCCGCGATGGGGGGGCATTTTTGCCTCCGCATTCATGAGAATCAGGATCTGATCAAAGTCGCGGGCAGTTTTCCCGGCAAACTGCTGGCGACCACCTTGCAGGCGACGAAGAGCCTGTATCGGTGCGATCTGAAGGGCGATATTGCATTTTTGATGGGCAATGAGGGGGCGGGACTGTCGGATGCCTTGCGCGCCTGCGCCACCCACCCTGTCACAATCGCCATGCCGGGCAGGGTCGAATCGCTCAATGTGGCCGCAGCCGCCGCGATCTGCCTGTTTGAAGCGGTAAGACAGAGATCGCCCGCTTGATACCCTATAAGCTGATCGACAGCGCATTGCCAGCGGGGCTCAGGCTCTATCAGCGCGGGGATGAATTTTCCATACGCGTCGACAAGGCGGGCGAACTGATGAACAGCCGCGCGCATCACTCCGAAGATGTGCTCGCGCAAATTGCCTGCAAGGCAATCGCAGGCCGCAGCCGTCCGCATCTGCTGGTGGGCGGTTTGGGCATGGGTTATACCCTGGCGGCGGTGCTGGTCCACACCAGCGAGGATGCAACGGTCACGGTGTCCGAACTGATACCGGCGGTAGTGCGCTGGAACCGCGAGTATATGGGCCACCTTGCCGGATTTCCGCTGTCCGATGCGCGCGTGGTGGTTCAGGAGCAGGATGTGGCTGAGGTGATGAAAAAGGCAAACAACTTCGATGCGATCATGCTCGATGTGGACAACGGCCCGAGTTCATTCACCTGCAGTGACAACGATGCGCTGTACAGCGCCCCCGGACTATCCCGCGCCTTTGCCGCGTTAAAGCCTGGGGGCGTGCTCACCGTCTGGTCGGCATCGACCGATGACGCCTACACTCAGCGCATGAAGCGGGCGGGTTTTACAGTGACGGAACAGCGGGTGGGCTCGCACGCCTCAAAGCGCGGCAACCGGCACAACATCTGGATAGGAATCAAACCCGTCCGTTAGGGCTTCCCAGTTGCAGGTTGGCAACATCAGCTTTTGGAAAAATTGCAAAGACTGGCTAAGATTTTCGCGCGCTTCGGAGGAGGGGGGCGCACCCAACTCGAATCCATATCCCCTGATGCAGAGTATATAGGCATCGGGAGGCATCTCGCCGTAGAACTGTTGATACACGCTGAGCAGGGCTTCCGGGGCGAGCGCGTGACTGTAGAGCACCGGCTCGTTCCGATTGCTGGCGCGATGAAAGGAAAAGGGTGCCTTCGTATCCATGCCGGCATCGACAAACAGCACCCGCTTTCTGTCTTTCATGTCCATGGCGTGCTCGATCTGAAGCTGATAATCCTCAATCAGATCAAAAAGATCGGATAGATTGTTATCATTCAACATGAGGTTGATTTCCCGCAGCAGCACAGGCCCTAATGCATCGTCTCCCCGGGATTCGTTACCGATGGCGAAGATCAGGGTAGGCGCTGTGCTCATCCGCAGATCTCGCCGTTTCCTGAACGCGACATGAAGGATAAGCGTACTCCCGCTTCATTGAGCACCTCGATTTCCAGCGGCATTTTCCCCAGGGCGTGGGTTGCGCAGGACAGGCAGGGATCGAAAGCGCGCACTGCGACCTCGATGTGATTGAGCAGGCCTTCGGTGATCTCGTGACCGTGCAGGTACTGCTGTGCGACACGGCGCACCGCCTCATTCATCGCCTGATTGTTGTGGGTGGTCGAGACGATCAGGTTGCACATGGAAACCAGATCGTTCTCGTCGACCCGGTAGTGATGGATCAGCGTGCCGCGCGGGGCCTCGATCACGCCGACGCCTTCAAAACCGCGCTCTCCGCTTGCCATCAGCTCGCGTCCCATGATGTCATCGTCGTGCAGCAGATCCTTGATCATTTCCGCCGCATGCAGCATTTCTATCATGCGCGCCCAGTGATAACCCAGCGGTGCATGCATAGGCATTACGCCGCTGTAGGCGATGAATTCGCGCCGCTCGATTTCGGCTAAGGGCGTTGAGATAAAGTCGCAATTCTGTATGCGGGACAGCGGTCCTACCCGGTACCAGCCTTTTTCCTTACCCAGTGATTTCAGGTAAGGGAACTTCATGTAGCTCCAGTTCTTGACCTCTTCGCCGATCAGCTCGGTGTAGTGGTTATAGTCCACCCCGTCGAACAACAGATTGCCGTTTTCATCCCGGCCCCTTAACCTGCCGTGATACAGGTCGAGTGAGCCGTCAAAACCTGTCATGGACATGAAGTTGGCGCGGAAAGCGCCGAAGCTGTTGTAGAGTTCAGGATTCTTATGGTGCAGTTCCTTGACCATGTGCACGGCTTCGCGACTCCAGGACACCATCTGGTAGATGTCTTTGAGAAGCTCATCGCGCTCTGTTATGGACAGAGACTTGTTTACGCCGCCGGGAACCGAACCCGTGCCGTGTACCCGTTTTCCTGCCGTATGACGGATCACTTCCTGACCGTATTTGCGCAGCAATATGCCGCGTCTGGCCGTCTCCGGATATTTTTCGGCTACCCCGACGATGTTGCGCTTGGCGATATCGCTGTCAAAGCCGAACAGCAGATCGGGCGAACAGAGATGAAAAAAATGCAGCGCATGCGATTGCAGTATCTGACCGTAGTGCATTAGCCGCCGGTTTTTTTCGGCGGTGGGCGTCAGGTGTTTTGCCCCGACGATGGCGTCCAGCGCCTTGCTCGCCGCCAGATGATGGCTGACCGGGCATATCCCGCACAGGCGCTGAACCATCACCGGCACTTCCCAGTAGGGGCGTCCCTGTATGAATTTTTCGAATCCGCGAAATTCGACGATATGCAGTCTGACCTGATGTATTTTGTTTTTGTCGTCCAGCAATATCGTGACTTTGCCGTGGCCCTCGACGCGCGATACCGGATCGATGGCGACGCGGCGCAGGTTTTCCGGGTTGGCAGCCGTTTCTAATGTCATGGGTTCACCTTTAATCGTAATGAATCAGGCCGTGGCCGAGTTCGGGCTCTTTCCCGGCCAGAAGGTCGGTCAGAACTTTCCAGATCGCATCCGCAGAAGGCGGGCAGCCGGGAATAAAATAATCCACTTTCACCACCTCGTGTATCGGGTGCACCTTGTCCAGCGGCAGCGGCAGTTCGGGGTCGTTGGGAATGAAGCCGTCTACCAGTCCGTGCTGCGCGTGATAGACCTCTTCGAGGATGACCGGTAAGGACAAATGGTTGCGCTGGGCAGGCAGTCCGCCGTTGATGCTGCACGCGCCGATGGCGATCAGTATCTTGCAGTTGGCGCGAAATTCGCGCAGCACATGCACATTTTCCGCGTTGCACAGTCCGCCCTCGATGATGCCGATATCGCAGGGGCCGCAGTGTTTGATGTCGGTCAAAGGGGAACGGTCGAATTCAACCAGCTGCACCAGATCCAGCAGGCGCTCGTCTATGTCTAAAAACGACATGTGGCAGCCGAAGCAACCGGCCAGCGAAGTGGTGGCGACTTTTAACTTGGCAGCCATATCATGCTCCCTTCACGATGGGGTGGGGCGTAGCGCTGATCGGCTTTTCATCGAAACTGCGCTCTCCGATGGGAACAGCAAAGCCATTGCGCTTTTTGAGGATCACGCCGACCGGACAGACGTGAGCGGCCTTATCCGTGCCGCAAAAATCCGTGTCGGCCAGATGGCCTGATTGAGAGTTGACGATCAGATGGCTCTTAATGCCGCGCCCTGACAGGGAAAACACGTTTTTGCCGTCCACATCGGAGCTGGCACGCACGCACAGTGAGCACAGGATGCAGCGGTTAAAATCGAGCAGATAGTCCGGATGGCTAGCGTCCAGCGGCCGGTCCGGGAAAAACTGATCGAAATGAGGCGACATCATGTTCATCTCATAAGCGGTCGCCTGCAACTGGCAGTTGCCGCTCTTCTCGCAGGAAGGGCAGAAGTGATTGCCCTCGACGAACAGCATCTGAAGCAGCGTGCGGCGTTCCTCGTTGATCTCAGGGGTATCGCTCTCCACCACCATCTCGGATTGCGCCTGCTGGGTGCATGAAGAGGTCTGGCGACCGTTGGCCCTGACCGTACAGATCTTGCAGGAACCGTGCGGCTTGAATTCAGGATTGAAACACAGATGCGGGATATAAACATTTGCCGCCATCGCAGCCTGCATGATGGTCTGCCCGTCGCTGTAGGGTATGCTCTTCCCGTCCAGGGTAAAGGTTTTATTTTGACTCATGGTTACGCTCCAGATGTGCGCCGGTGTCGTCGCGCCCGGTCATCTGACGGGCTTGCGACAGGGCATGGTCGAGATCGAAGGCGGGCACAAATTCCTTGTGCGCCAGACGTTTTTCATAGGCTGGACGGAAACGGGCTATGGTATTTAGCACCGGATTGCAGGCCGAGTGTCCCAGACCGCAGTGACTGGTAGATTGCAGCAGCACGTTGAGTTTTTCGATCTCTGCAAAGTCGTAGGGAGAACCGTGACCTTGAGAGAGTTTGTCCATCATGTTGGACAATAACGAAGTTCCGACCCGGCAGGGCGTACAAAATCCGCAGCTCTCGTGGGCGAAGAAGTGTACGAAATTTCGCGCCACTTCGAACATGTCGCGGCTTTGATCGAAAACCATGAAAGCGCCGGCTGTAGGCAGATCCTCGAAGGCGATGAGGCGGTTAAATTCGTCCGCACTGATGCAGATGCCCGATGGTCCGCTGATTTGCACTGCCTGAGTGTCGTGTGCGCCGCAGTCTTTAAGCACCTGAGAGACGGGTACGCCGAAGGGGTATTCGTAAAGTCCCGGGCGTTCGCAGTCACCCGACACCGAAAGGATCTTGGTACCGCTGGAAGTGTCCGTGCCTATGCCTGCATACCAGCTGCCGCCCTTCATCGAGATCAGGCAGGTCGCGGCAAAAGTTTCGACGTTGTTGACCACCGTCGGCTGATTCAGATAGCCGTGGGTGACAGGGAAGGGCGGGCGGTTGCGCGGCGTGCCGCGTTTACCCTCCAGCGATTCGATCAGTGCAGACTCTTCGCCGCAAATATAGGCCCCGGCACCCAGATGTATCTCGATATCGAAGGAGAAATCGGCGTTGCCCAGGATATTTGCTCCCAGCAGATTCTGCTGGCGGCGGCGCTGCAGCACGGCCTGCAAATGTTCCAGCAGATAGCGGTATTCCCCCCTTAAGTAGAGAAAACCTTTGCCCGCGCCTATGATGTTCGCGCACAGCGTCATGCCTTCGAATACCATGTCGGCGTAATCTGCCAGCAGCACGCGGTCCTTGAAGGTTCCGGGCTCGCCTTCGTCGGCATTGCACACCACGTAGTGCTGATCGCCTGTTGCGTTGCGGCAAAACTCCCATTTCGATCCGGTGGAAAATCCGGCACCGCCGCGCCCGCGCAACTTGGACTGTTTGATCTGTTGCAGCGTTTCGGCAGATCCACGTTTTAAGAGAGCGTCCAGCGCAGCCCCCGGCTGAAAATCGCTGTCCAGCAGGATGTCGCGACGCCTGATGTTGTCTTCAATCGCGAAAAAAGACTGCGGCCAGGCCGAAACCGGCACGCGCTCACGTATCAGCTCGCAGATCGCGTTGACGCGCTCCTGATCCAGCCGGTTGATGGCGATGCCGTTGACCAGTATAGCCGGTCCCTGATCGCACATGCCGGTGCATGAAGTGGTGTTGACATAAAGCCTGCCATCCTCTGAGAGTTTGCCAGGTTCGACCCAAAGCTGGCTGCACAGGCTTTCCATCAGGTCCTTATTGCCCAGCATGCGGTCGGTGATGTTGTCGGAAAACAACACGCGATAATCGCCGTGAGGCTGAAGATACAAGAAGGAATAAAAACTCGCTACGCCTTCTATTTTTGCGCGCGGCAGTTGCAGTTTTTCGCTCAGATAGGAAATGGTGTCGCTGTGTATGTAGCCGGTATGCGCCTGAGCCGCGATGAGGATTTGCAGCAGCTCGCAGGCCTTGTGACCGTGACGTTCGAGTATCGAATCGAGATATGAAGCGTTGTTTTGACTGACCATGACGATGCTTTCAATGGTTGCAAGTAGGGTAATTCTACGCACAAGCGGAGGGCTTGGGTAGTCTGTAGTAAGACATAGGCGGTTGCAAGGCGCATTTAACTACGCATACTTATCAGTTACTGTTGCTGTCGTTACCCTACGTGAAACGCGTGTTCTGCAAAATAGCTTCTGAAAAACATAAAGCCTTGATTCCCGAATTTCTATAATTCGGATATAGTGTGCTCTATAAATTAACACTCGATAGGGGATAAAATGGCAACCATCCAGAACACAATAGATCATGTGACCCTATCCCGTCTGGTCGAGGCCAATGCCGTCCACGGCGCAACCGTCATTGGTCAGCCTGGCGGCTGGGGTGTTGTTATCGAGTACGGCATGACTGAACGCGCTTTAGCGGCCAAGCGGGGTTCTGTCCGCATCTTTCGTAAGTTTGAAACGCTCGTTATCTATCTCAAGAATCTCGGTGTGGTTAAATATCAAGTAGATGCCACCGGATTTGATCCGGCAGCACTTAAGCTCACGCGTAGCAATGAAGGGGCAGGGGTACGCATGAAAGCGGCACACGAGGCCGCAGCTTATGACAAATGGTTTCGAGCGCAGATTCAAGAAGCTTTGGATGACACGCGTCCTGCAATTCCAGATGCCGAGGTTAAGAAGCATTTTGCGGCTAAACGCAAAGAGCTTGAGCAACGCATCAGGGCGACTGCCGCATGAATCTGGAATGGAAGGCCACCGCATTAAGTGACCGTGAACGAATCATGGATTTCATCGCTCTGGACAACCCGCAAGCCGCTCTTTATCTTGACGCGTTGTTCGAGAAAAAAGCCGACACACTGATCGAACAGCCAAAATTGTTCAAAGCGGGAAGAATCAGAGGCACCAGAGAGGCCGTGGTTCATGCAAACTATGTTTTGGTGTACCAAGTATCAATCCATGCCGTGACAATTTTACGTGTGTTGCATACGTCTCGGGCATGGCCTGCTTGAAGGATTTAGAACGGTAATCTCGAAAGTCTTTGTTCAAATTACACGAATGCAGCACCGTCACCGGAAAACTAGGTCGGCTGACTCATCCTTTTGGAGGGACTACTTCCGAAGTAGTTGCGCTTGCTTACCTCGACCCACTATGGAACACAGGTTCACATTTTGAGCGGAAGACAGCCCAGTCGAGAGAGTTATTCGATGAGCAGTACTGTCCGAATTTTCAGCGCCACCTTTGTTATGATCTCTTCTGAGATTTCGGACAGACTGGACAAATTTATGCTTGCGCGTGAAGAAACTAAATCCGATATTGTGGAACGTGCTCTAATGCCGTTTTTCAGAAAACGGTAAATAGGGGGCTGGTTTTGGAAGATCTGGAATTTTATAAAACACGTGTTCAGGATTTGACACGGCGCGTTAATGATCTGAATGCTGAGCTGCAAACTCATAAAATGATTTCAGCTTCTGCGGCTGCTCAGCTGAAATTCTGGCGGTATTTGTATTTGCTCAGTTGTTTGTCGGTGTGGTTGTGGTTTTTCTGGTTATCGAAAGCTTTTCATTTCTGATTTTTTCGAAGGGTACGGAGATCAGGAGGCCGTGGCGGGAGATACGGGCTTGAAGCCAACGCAAACCGATTGCAGCTTGCCGTAGCGTGGAACCTGATCCATTTCCAAATCCAGCATGGCAGGGAAACGCACCTGCGCGAACTGCTGCATGACTTGACCGGATTCGAGATCAATTTCCATGACTTCGTAGCCAAAGCCGGTTTTGCTGTAGCGCGTGCCAATCGTTTCATCTGACTTTGCGGCAATTTCGCAGGGCTGCAATGCCAAGATGCGGCACATGTCGTAATCTTTGAGCGATCCGGATTTTTTGCTAATGCCTTCCACGCGGGTTACGCCGATGATGTGAGCTTTCATTTTTGGAGTCCTTGAGGGTTGATTTATGCCCAGAACGGGCATGGAGGAATATATGCCCATAAAGGGCAGGTTGTCAATGCCCAAAATGGGACTAAAATACACATAACCCCTGAATGCAATCAGGCAAGGAGAAAGCCATGAGAACTAAAGAACTTTTGTTGCAATGCCAAGTTAAGCTACAAGCGCAAACTGAATACAAGCTTGCGAAAGCGCTGGGATTGCCAACCCAAAGGATTTACGACTACATGGCCGGTAAACGAACACCGAACGCTTATGCAGCTATAAAAATCGCGGAATGCTTGGGTTTAGACCCTCTGGAGCTAATAGCGGAATTCGAAGAGGCTGGAGCCAAAAATGAAACAGAGCGGAGCTTTTGGGCGGGTTTTCGATTGCGTGTAAAGAAGCCAATCAAGGCATTCATGGTGGCCTTGCTTTGCACGCTTTCCTTATTGGCAGGGTCGCCGCAGGGCGAAAACGCGGGGGGCGTTTTTAGGCGTGGCAAACACGCATAATGTATATTATGTAAAATCACTTTTGTATATTGGCCTGTGCTGCTGCCGATCCTATCCCTCGCAATCTGGTACTTCCCCCGCCGAAATCGTCATTGATTACCCTCGGACATTTTGTCTAGGGATAACGCCATGACTACACTCAACACGCAAGATCAGGCCGATCTGTTGTTCGGAGAATCTCAAGCACTCGCCACCTATTTGGGAGTAACAAAAAAAACCGTCGATAGATGGAAAGCCTGGCTGCCAATGCCCACCGCCGCATTCAAACTCCTGCAGCTACGCTATGGCGACCTGTCCGCCCTAGGAGGATCTGACTGGGATGGCTTTACCCTGGGAAAAGACGGCAAGATGTATCTGCCCGGCTGGCGGCTTCGAGCCTCATGCAATACGCGCAATGTTCTTTCAGGTGCAGCTGGTACGACACCTTGAATCGCAAGTCCGGGAAGTCAAACGCCGCGAGCAGCTGCTCGAGCAGGATCTGCAGCAGGCACTCAATCAGGCCCTGAAATACCGACGCCTGGTCATGATGGAAAGCCACATGGGAATGATGTTAGAACGGATTACAGAAATTTAACGATACACTTCACGACGATGTCCTACACGAACCATCCAGACAATTAACTCCTGGTCCTTAATTTCACAAATCAGGCGGTAATCTCCGACACGATACCGCCACTCCTTATCATTTCCCTTCAGAGCCTTTCCGCTGAATCGCGGGTTGAAGGATGACTCGATCTTGCCACTATGCGCTGCTGCACTGGTTTGTCCAGCTTCTTGAATGCCTTTGCCGCATCAGGCGACATGCTGACTTTATAGCCCAAGCTCTTTTCTCAATTCAGAAAATGGAATCATCTTGCCGCCGCGATTTTTTTCATCCGCAATAGCTTTACTGTCCGATAAATCCTGCAGATATTCAATCAATGCGCTTTTCACGATGCTTGCACGGGTAGTGTTGAAGTCTTTTGCTGCACTAGATAGCGCGCGATCAATTTCTTTACTGATGCGGATTGCGGCAGGCCCTGCCGTCTTTCGTACTGCGGTCGCTGCGGTCATGATGCCATCCAAGGCTTATTGCATGCCGGAGATTCTACGCCAAACAGGACGGAAAGAAAATTATTCAGAGGATGCCCCCGCCGATCGGAGTAATCGGCCTGGGTGAAATGACGTTCTGCAACGTCTGGGAAAGTCGCATTGAATTGAGATAGGCCACCACGGCCACCGCACCGATCATGCTTGAGCTAGTGATAGTTGCAGATATTTTGAAATGGGCTGACTGGACATCTAAAAAAACAGGGAGTTATTCGCTTAAATGTCAACGCTTAAATTGCTAATGAAATGAAAATGATTTAGTCTTAACCATCAACCGGAAGGAAAATCATGAGCACCGTTACATTTGATACGCTGAAATTTGTTAAAACACTTGAAGCCAGCGGAATAAATAACATTCAGGCAGAAGCCATTGCAAACGCATACCGGGACGCATCGAATGATCAGGAACTAGTCACAAAGGATATTCAGCTGGAACTAGCCCCCATGAAAGCAGAGCTTCAGATATTAAAGTGGATGACAGGCTTAGTGCTGGGTGGAGTTGTAGCCTTGGTGCTGAAATCGTTTTTCTGAGAAATCTAATAACCGTAAAAAAAGGGGGCGCAAGCCTCCTTCCCTTTTTGATCATCAAAAAAACATGAGATCACATTTTTGTGACCGTAACATTAAATCAACGGGCACCAACCGAGAAGCTAAATCATCAGAAGGCGTGATCGTTGATGTCGTAACAGGATCAACGAAAACCCACACCCAACGCAGGACAATGCCGAGATAGTAGATCATATCGCACCAGAAACAGGTGATGACGGAGAGGAAAAAGGGGACAACCGCCCCCTACTTTATCAACGTATCTGGAAAGTGTTGCACGCTGTTTGACAGCTATATGGAACATCAAGCCCGAATCCATTCCATCAGCTACCCGTTTCGGTGTTCAATCGCCCGTCTTGATCTGAACCAGTGTGGATTTCGCTTTCAAAGGCAGCAACTTGCCCATGCGGGCACGTTTGCCGAAATGCGACTGCAAATCGGCTTCCGACAAACGGATCAGCTGTTCGCGCCCGGTCGAAGTTTGGGCAACGGCGAGCAGTTTTGTCTTACCGGTTACTATCACCGCTGCGAGTTGATCGCCCTCATCGAGTCCCATCACGATCAGGCCGCGTCCGCCCGAAGTCAGCCGCTTCATCTCGGCCAGTGGGAAAGCCAGCAGCCTGCCGGAACGTGTGGCCGCAATCACCCATGACGAGGCGTCTTCGCAATAAAACACGGGTGGCAGTATTTCTTCATTTCCTTCCAGCGTGATGAACTGCTTGCCGGCCTTGTTGCGACCTGTCATATCCGAGAGTTTGCAGACAAAACCGTAGCTTGCGGTCGTTGAGAGCAACAGATTCTGCTCCGGCGAGCCGCAGATGATGCGAACGATTCTGCTGCCCGGAGCCAGTTCAATCAGCGTGGTGAGCGGCACGCCATCGCCGCGCCCGCCTGGCAGCTGCGAGACTGGAATACTGCAAACCCGCCCGTTGCTGCATATCGCAACGCACTGGTCGGTGCTGCGGCATTCGAATGAGGCGAGCATCGCATCGCCCTCCTTGAAGGCAACCGATGACAGATCAAGACCGTGCCCCAAACGCGTGCGACCCCAGTATTTTTGCGAAATGATCACCGTTACCGGCTCGTCCACCACCGTACTGGTCAGCACCACGCGTTCAGCTTGTTCGATCAGCGTTCTTCTGTCATCGCCATAGGCCTTGATATCTTCCTCGATCTCTTTGGCGACGCGGCGGCGCAGGATAGCGTCCGAGCCGAGCAACTTATTCAGGTCATCCGCTTCGCTGCGGAGCCCCTTGAGTTCGCGCTCTATCTTGATGCCTTCCATGCGTGCCAGCTGGCGCAGGCGGATTTCCAGTATGTCTTCGGCCTGGCGATCGGATAAATCGAAACGGGCGATTAGCGCCGCCTTGGGGTCATTCGATTCGCGTATCAGGCTGATCACTTCGTCCAGATTCAAGAACACGATCATGCGCCCTTCTAGCACATGGATGCGTTCGTTGATCTGCGCAAGACGATAAGCGCTACGGCGGCGCACGGTGGCGAGTCTGAACTGCCCCCATTCCCGGATGATATCGACGATGGCTTTCTGTTTGGGTCTGCCGTCTATGCCTATCATCACCATGTTGACGGAAAGGCCGCACTCCAGACTGGTATGGGCGAGCAGTATGCTCATCATTTCGTCGACCGACTGGCGCCCCGACTTGGGCTCGAACACTAGCCTTACCGCCTGATCCTTGTCGGATTCATCGGCGACCTTGTCCAGCACCGACAGTATCAGCTGCTTGTTGTGTATCTGGTCGGCGCTAAGGGTCTTCTTGCCTGCCCTGAATTTCGGGTTG
>CAYPIG010000020.1:35222-42191 GCA_964410705.1 uncultured Gallionella sp. | reverse complement strand
GAACAGCCCGCATCTGGAAGTGTTCCGCAAGAAGGGCATCGAAGTGCTGCTGCTGTCCTCGCGCGTGGACGAATGGGTGGTAGGCTCGGTGACCGAATTCAAGGAAAAGTCGCTGGTATCGGTTGCCAAGGGCGGACTCGATTTGGGCGCTCTGGAAGACGAGGCCGAAAAGGAAGAACAGGCCAAGCAGGCGGACGAAAACAAGGATTTGCTGGAGAAGATCAAGGCCAGTCTCTCAGGTCGCGTCAAGGAAGTGCGCATCACGCACCGCCTGACCGACTCCCCTGCGTGTCTGGTCGCAGACGAAGACGACATGAGCGGCAACATGGCGCGCATGTTAAAAGCGGCAGGGCAGAAGGTTCCGGAATCTCAGCCTATACTCGAGATTAACCCGCAACATCCGGTGGTGGTGCGTCTCAAGACCGAAACTGAGCATTTCGACGACTGGGCAGCGGTTCTGTTCGACCAGTCCCTGCTGGCTGAAGGCGGCCAGCTGGACGATCCTGCCGGTTTTGTCAAACGCGTCAATCACCTGATGCTGGAGATGCGCGCAAGCTAATACGCCCGCGTAATTCTGCAAAAAGGCCGGAGCAATCCGGCCTTTTTTATCGCTCACTGATACAGTTTTCGTCTTGTATACTCCGCACCTGTAAAAAATCACTGACAACCGACATGCAATCACCCTCACAGGATCTCATCGACTATATAGACGCCAGTCCCAGCCCCTGGCATGCGGTGGCGAGCACCGAAGCTCGCCTGCTACAACAGGGTTATACAAGGCTGGATGAAAAAGAGCGCTGGCAACTGACAGCGGGCGGCAGATATTACATCGTGCGCGGTGGATCGTCCGTGATCGCCTTCGTGGCGGGCAGCGGATCTTTGGCGAAAACCGGCTTTCGCATCATAGGCGCACACACCGACTCCCCCGGGCTGAGGCTAAAACCCCGAGCAGCACTGGGCGGCGACGGACTTTTACGACTGGCGGTCGAAGTCTACGGCGGCCCAGTACTGGCCACCTTTGCGGACCGGGATCTTTCCCTTGCCGGTCGTGTCGTGCCGCGCAATCAACCTACCAGACTGATACGCTTCGAACGTCCGCTGCTGCGCCTACCCAACCTTGCGATACACATGAACCGGGACGTCAATGAACAGGGGCTGAAATTCAACAAGCAGACGGAACTGCCGCTGATTCTCGGGCCACTGGGCGAAGGCGAGGATGCCGCCGAAAACCTTAAACAGTTGCTGGCGTCGCAGTGCGACGGCGCTGAGATACTGAGTTTCGAACTGGCGGTCTATGACGTGCAAAAAGGCTGCCTGTGGGGTGCGAATCAGGAATACCTCGCGGACAGCCAGCTGGATAATCTGGCATCCTGCCATGCGGCGCTGAGTGCGCTATTGGCAACGGATCAACCCGAAGCCACCTGCATGATCGCCCTGTTCGACCACGAGGAAGTCGGCAGCCAGAGCACCAGCGGGGCGGGCGGCAGCTTCATTTCCGATGTGCTGACCCGAATCCAGACGGGGTTGGATGAAGAGGACAGGAGACGCGCCCTCGCTCACAGTTTCTTCATCAGCGCCGACATGGCCCATGCCTATCATCCGAATTTCCCGTCCGCCTATGAGCCAGGCCACAAGGTGATGGTCAACGGCGGCCCGGTCATCAAGACCAACTCGAATCAACGCTATGCCACCAATGCCGAATCCGCTGCCCGTTTCATCAGATTTTGCGAAGACGCAGGCGTGCCGTATCAGCAGTATGCGCACCGCAGCGATCTGGGTTGCGGCAGCACCATAGGTCCCACGGTGGCAGCTCTGCTTGGCATTGCAACCGTAGACGTGGGTTCACCGATGTGGGCGATGCACAGTGCAAGAGAGAGTGCCGGCGTTCACGACCACGCCTATATGATTGCCGCCATGACGGCTGCCTACCGGAGCTGACCCTGTATATTTCCGGCTAAAAAGGCGCTCAGGGTCGGGTAGCGCAACACGACTTTCAGTTCACGCTTCATACGCAGATTGATAAGCCTGCGCGACTCATTCATGAACGACCACATTACAGGCGATACCGAGCACTGCACCTCAAGCCGTGACAATCTGGCAGCTAACGGCAGGCCGAAAGCGCGGGCAACCGCATCGAAATATTCGCCCATCTTCATCTGATCATCATCGCTCGCATGATAAATTCGACAGGGTTTACCTCGTCGTAAGGCAGCCACGGCAATTTCTGCCAGATCATCGGCGTGGATGTGATTGCTGTAACTGTCTTCCGCCTCGACTATGGCAGGCGCGCCCGACCTGATCCTCTCCAGCGGCAGACGTTCCGCCGCATAGATGCCCGGTACGCGCAGTATGCTGGCATCAACCCCGTTGCGTTTGGCCCAGCGGCGTATCTGCGACTCGGCATCCACTCTAAGCCTGCCGCGCGCCGTAGCAGGACGAACGGGTCGCGTTTCGCTCACCAACTCCCCCCTGCAGTCGCCGTACACCCCGCTGGTGCTGATATAGACCAGTTTTTCGGGCAGCTTACGACCTGAACCAGACAATACGGCTAACAGATTGCGAGTGCGCAAATCAACCACCCCTCCGGCTGCAGGAGGCGCAAAATGCAGCACCGCATCGGCAAGCCCCGCTATGCGCGCCAGACTCCTGCGATCGTCCAGATCACCCATGACGGGTGTTACGCCCAGCTTTGTCAGCCGGGCGCAATATCCTGCATTTCGGATCAGCGCATACAGGCGGAATTTTTTGGCCAGCAAAGGAATCGCGCGCATCGCCACATCGCCGCATCCGACTATCAATATTCGTTTCATGGGCGAATTATGCGTTAAAATCCTATCCTTTGTGCGACCATCCCTACATCATGACCCGTCAGACCACGATACAGCCCAGCGGCCATCAGTTTTCGATCAACGACAATGAGACCGTACTCGAAGCCGCGTTGCGCCACGGCTACACTCTGCCATACAGTTGCCGCGACGGGGTTTGCGGCGTGTGCAAGGGAAAAGTACTGCAAGGCAGCGTAGACCACGGCAAGGCGCAGGGACATGCGTTGTCGGATGCGGAAAAGAACGACGGAATGGCGCTGTTCTGCTGCGCAAAGCCGCTCACCGATATCGTCATCGAATGCAAGGAAGTGAGTGCGATTAAGGATATTCAGGTCAAGACCATGCCATGCCGCGTACACAGCATGGAAAAACTGGCCAGCGATGTGATGGTTTTGAAGCTCAAGCTGCCCGCCAATGAGCGACTGCAGTTTCTGGCCGGACAGTACATCGACATCCTCTTAAAAGACCAGAAGCCACGCAGTTTTTCTCTGGCCAATGCACCGCATAACGACGAGTTTCTCGAACTGCATATCCGCAATATCGCAGGTGGCGCATTCACTCACCATGTATTCGAAGAAATGAAAGAGCGCGACATTCTGCGCTTCAAGGGCCCGCAGGGGACTTTTTTCCTGAGGGAAGATTCCGACAAGCCCATCATCTTCGTCGCAAGCGGCACCGGTTTCGCACCGGTCAAGGCGATTATCGAACATGCGCTCTATATCGGCATCAAGCGGCCGATGCATTTTTACTGGGGCGCGCGCCAGCTGTCCGATCTGTATATGCCGGATCTGGCAAAACAGTGGGAAGCCCAGGGCATCGTCTACACTCCGGTACTGTCCGATGCATTGCCGGAGGATAACTGGCAGGGACGCACCGGTTTCGTGCACCGCGCCGTGCTGGAAGACTATAGCGACCTGTCAGGCCACGAGGTCTACGCCTGCGGCTCACCGGTCGTCGTTGAAGCGGCACATACCGACTTCACCGGCACGCGCGGCCTGCCGAATGAGGCATTCTATTCCGACGCCTTTACCTTCGCTCCCAAGACAGTCTGATAGCTAAACCCCGCATCTGCATCGAGCGGATGCGGGTTAGCGGATCAGGACAAACGGGCAGCGAGGCGATCCGTCAGGCGGTTCATGTTGCCAAGCGAGATCAGATGCGCGTAGATCCAGCCCATCTCACCCGATTTATACAGCCCCTCGACGTCCTTCATGTCGAGTTCGAGCAACTTTTTCTCATCGACTACCATCAGTCCGTTCAGCACAAAGCTGCTGCCATCCTTCATTTCCGCCTTCGCGCTCATCTCGGTTAACAGTCCCAGTTTTTTCAGGTTACCGATAAAACCTTCCGTGCGAACAAATTGCCCCTGATAGTCGCTCAAAAAGCTCAGCATCCTTTGCAGAAATTCTGAATTGCCGTCATTACCGACAAACAGAGGCTGTCCCTTTTCGGCATTGAAAACCGGACTCGATTCATCGACAAAAACGGTCATCTCGCCGAGTCCGTCTCCTGCCAGCACGAAGGGATAACGCCTCACCGAGGCAGGAATATAACGCGCATCCCACTTTCCGGCTTCATCGACGAACAGATTCTCACTGTCACGCAGACCCAGCAGAGCGACGGGTACAAACTTATCGCCCCCAATATTGGCGAATACAAGCGGATATTCCTTGCAAGCCTCGGTAAATTCGATGCCGGTCAGGATGACCGAATTGGTTTTTGCCGCGAAGGAAAAATCCACAAGCTCGCCGATTTTGACGTTTCTGTGCGCTTCTCTGTTCAGCGCAACCGGTTTTTCATAAAACATGACATTTGCCACTTTTTTCTCCCGTTGGTATTTTGTATGGAAAAAAGGGTCAGACTCGATTTAATTTAAATCGAGTCTGACCCTGTTTCTTTTTAAGATCAGCCCTTTCGGGCCGAATTCCGCAAAGGTATTACCAGGACCAGCCGGCACCAACGCCTGCAGCTGTAGGACCGCCGTTTGGTGACAATGCAACGCTGGCCTTCACGACAGCTTGAGGCGCGAAGCGGTAGCTACCGCCGATCGCTATGGAACTCTGACCATTGAAGGAACCTACGCCTACACCCATCATGCCGGTTCTGCCTTCAGCAACCTGAGGGATGTTGGTCATCGCCACAGAAGAAGCCACGCCGCGAGAGACGGCCTGCAACTGACGGAAGTTGACTGCATCGTAAGGCTGCGAACCATCTGCAACCCCGGTTACACGGATAGGCGCACCAGTAGCCGAATTGCTGAATGTCGCAGCACTATCGCCCATGGTCAGACTGGTTGAGTGCGTACCGCCCGACAAGGTAGCCTGAGTTTCTGTCACGACCAGACCGTGTGTATTGCCGATACCGTTGGTCAGTGTCAGAGAAGCCGTAGACTGGGTAGCAGCGGGAGTTGCAGCGGTGATCAACTTGCCATTGGCATCTATGGTCGTCTGAGTTCCTGCCGCTCCCTTCATCATGATTGCATTATTTCCGGATGTAGCCTGCGTAGCCCCAACCAGCGTACTGGATGCGACGCCCGTTGTACCGGTTACCGTGGTAGAGGCTGCTGTATTGGATACATAGTTCAACGAACCGTTGATGTACATATTGCCGTCAACAAAGGTATTCCCACTCAACTTGTTTTGATAAGTCAGTGTATTCAACGCATTGTTTATCGTTGTGCCAGCACCAATAATTTGTGGTGTCGCATATACAGTCAGTCCACCCGCCCCAGGGATCAACACGTTACCAGCGACAACAGGGCCAACTCCGTTACTGGCCAACCCCCCAACACCAGCACCTGCAATACCGCTTGTCAGACTGGCAGTACCGAGGGCGTTATTGAGATTCATGCTACTAGTGCCCGCCGTCGCCGTCACCGAAGTTGCGCTAGCACTACCGACCGCCACTGTTGTGGCATACGCGCCTGTACCGACATTGACCGTAGAGCTATTGATACTGGTCGCATTACCATTGCCGCCGATCGTCGTACCCAGAACACCAGTTGTATTGATGCTGGCAGCACCAAGCACGTTAGTTGTGCCGGTCACGTTGGTAGTACCCAGAATCGTATTGGTCGAAGTTGCCGAACCAATGTTATTAAGCGTTGTAGCCGCAGTACCGATATTGTTGGTTGATCCGGCAAAATTACCAATACCATTCGTCGACAATTGAGTCGAGCCAATATTGTTTACCGCGCCGTTCAAGTTAGAGTTACCGGATGCAGTCAGCGTACCGGTGATACCGGTATTGCCAACGATAGCCACGCCGCCCGCCGTTGTGAAAGTAGCACTGCTGGTTCCACCCGTGATCGAAGACTGTGCTGTACCGGTCATCGCATTGGTAGCACCTAATATCGTCGTACCTGTCGCACCGGTAGTGATCGTGCTGCCGACAGCGCCTGTAGTGGTCACGGTACCGGCAGCAGTATTGATCGCCACACCGCGAATACCGTCGGTCATCGTGACCGTACCTGCCAGATTATCGATACCGATGCTGTTAGTTCCGGATGTCATGCCAACCGTACCAGCTGCGGTATTAATACCCATAGTGCGCACCGCATCAGCGATTCCTGCTGTATTAGTAGCGCCGTTAATACCTACAGTATATCCGGTACCCGTGAAATAGGCCCCTGCATTTACCCCTGCAGCAACCAGATTCGAGCTGTAAGCACCACTGGTACCTGTCACCGAAGTACCACCGGTAACACCCACAGTAGATCCACCCATTGTCAGTGCGCCAGTCGCATTGCCGATGCTGGTTGCAGCTGTGCCAGCCGTGTTGATGTTTGCAATACCGGTTTGATCGAATGTGCCAGTATTCGCAATCGCACCCGTATTGGTGATACCAGCCGTTGTCGACAGACCTGTTGCGTTCAGTGTCGTCGTGGTCGTTCCGCCGTTCGCTGCCAATGCACCAGTCAGCGTTGTCGCACCAGTTACGCCCAGTGTTCCACCAACTGTCGTCGCGCTGGTTGCACTACCGATAGTGGTAGCTGCTGCACCCGTCGTGTTGATGTTCGCAACGCCCGCTTGCGTTACGCCTGCCAAGGTTGATACGCCCGTTACACCCAAAGTGTTATTGATTTGCGCAGCACCTGTCAGTGTTGTCGCACCGGTTACGCCCAGTGTTCCGCCCACTGTCGTCG
>CAYPIG010000020.1:32012-35122 GCA_964410705.1 uncultured Gallionella sp. | reverse complement strand
GCACCTGTCAGTGTTGTCGCACCGGTTACGCCCAGTGTTCCGCCCACTGTCGTCGCGCTGGTTGCACTACCAATAGTGGTAGCCGCTGCACCCGCCGTGTTGATGTTCGCAGCACCGGTTTGATCGAATGTGCCAGTATTAGCAATCGCACCCGTATTGGTGATACCTGCCGTTGTCGACAGACCGGTTGCATTCAAAGTAGTCGTGGTCGTTCCGCCGTTTGCTGCCAATGCACCTGTCAGTGTTGTCGCACCGGTTACGCCCAGTGTTCCGCCCACTGTCGTCGCGCTGGTTGCACTACCGATAGTGGTAGCTGCTGCACCCGTCGTGTTGATGTTCGCAACGCCCGCTTGCGTTACGCCTGCCAAGGTTGACAGACCGGTTGCGTTCAGTGTCGTCGTGGTCGTTCCGCCGTTCGCTGCCAATGCACCTGTCAGCGTTGTCGCACCGGTTACGCCCAGTGTCGTGCCGACAGTTGCCGCACCGGTCGTCGCCACTGTCGTCGCACTTACAGTGCCGGTAGCGCCGTTCAGTGTAATCGTATTAGCTACGCCGTTGGTTACATTGACCGTACCCGATGCTGCAGCCAAATTACCAGCCGTAATAACCGATGTTGCATCCAAAGTTGCACCGCTGATAGCACCAGAAGCCGTTACAGTTCCTGCCGAACTTGCAACAACGCTTCCGCCCGCACCATTGGCTGTATTCAACCCTAACGTATCAACAACTGTGGAAGCCGCTCCAGATGTGACTGTCATTCCGCTTGCCGAAACAGCGTTTGAAAATGAAACAGCCAGTGGATCCAGCGTTGTAATAGTCAAGCTAGTGTCGTTGATTATGGTTCCCGATTGATTTGCCACAGCAGGCGCTGCAACACCCAGCGTGACGCTGGAAGCCGGCCCTCCGGTTACAGTGAGAGTTCCTGCGGGCAATGCCCCAGCTGCCGTCGCATCGATTACTACGTTGCCCGTTACTGGATCAACCGTCATCTGACCCACCGCCGGTGCACCGCCGGTTAGCGTCACATTCAACGGTGCTGCATAAGCCCCACCTGACAATGCTGCCGTAATCGCGACCGCGATGATTTTCATTTTGAATTGTTGACTGCTGGTCTTGCCCATTTTCGTTCCCCTGATTTTAAGTGTTCGAATTTCGAATTTTGGTAAAGCCACATAGCATGCGTGAAGCGAAGTATATCGCAATGTGCACAAAAACCTAGCCTGTTTTCCGGTCTTTAGTCGGAAAAATCCATGATTTAATCTGATCCCCAGCTGATCTCTTCATCAGAAACCCCTTGCCGCGTATCGACTGCCACAGATATGCCTGCCTCTCAAACGACGACGGGGTTCACACCCCGTCACCGCTTACCGCATGTATCGATCTTTATACCATTACAAAATCTGCAAAAGTCACATCGGTTGCAGTCACGCCCATCAGTCGGATCGAACCTGTTGAACCGCCAGCACCATTAAACAACGACACGATGGTATCGTTACCTGACTGAACTGCAGAGTAGTAAAGATCCGCAGCGCCCTGATTGGCAAATGCAACTGCAGCACCGACCAGACCATCGCCATTGGTATCGATCGCGATCTTGTCGCCAGTACCGCTGATTGCGTCAAACCCTTGAATGATGTCGCTGCCATTCTGGGAAACTGTGAAGTACGCAAACAAGTCCTGCGCAGCATCAGCTCCACCGCCGTTAAGGAAGTCGTTACCTGCACCACCAATCAGCGTGTCCGCACCGTTTCCGCCGTAGAGGGAATCCGTACCATTCCCGCCCACCAGCTTGTCATTACCGGCATATCCGCGCAGCGTATCGCCGTTATTGCCTGCCATCAGCAAGTCCCCGGCACCTGCAATATTGGAACCTGTCAACATTGCTGCTGCGCCACCGGTATTGGTCTTCAGCACAGATCCATCGTTAAACAGAATTTCAGAGCCATTCAGAGCCGTGCTCAATCCAGTCAGAGTCAATGTATCCACGCCGTCCGAGACTGTAGTGTTCACAGCTTGAGTTACCGTCATCGCAGCTGCAGTAGCACCTGCAACAAACACCACATCGGTTGCCACATTAAAGGCCGCAGTAGCGGTCGTCATCGCGACTGGCGCACCACCATTGTCTGTGTAAGTATCGCCCGCTGCACCCGTAAAGGTCGCATCGTACTGATGAGCAACGGCACCTGTTCCTACAACGGCGTTGTAAGTCAGCAAACCTGTCGTCATCGCATCGATGGTCAGCAACTGAGCCGAGGTAATTGACGGATCTGTGATGATCAGATTGGTTGCCGCACCTGTATAACCGGAAGCATTAGCAATGATTTCAGCGGCTGTTGCACTCAGCGTGGTGTAAGTGAGAACACCCGTTCCGTTAGCCGCATCAACCGCTGCCAACTGTGCATAAGTCACTGTGCCGGTAAAGGTAGCGGCGTAGTTTGCATTGGCAATAATCGTCAGTGCTGTTTGTTCTGCTGCTGCAAAATTGAACAACTCAGTTCCTGTACCAGTAACCGTACTTGCTGTACTAACGTCAATTGTGGCGGCTGCGGCATCAATTGCCAAGATTCCAGCGGCGGTTACCGATAGATCACTAATCGTGACCGTTGCTGTCGCCGCAACTACCCTGCTCGCAGCCGTAACCAACGCCGCTGTAACTTCCGCTTCAGTGCCACTGATCGCGACTGCATTCGTTACCGTCACAGTACCTGTCGTAGCACTTCCAATTGCGCTGAGAACGGTCGCTGCCACTGGGGTTGTAGCAACATCACTGATCGTGACCAGGGCCGTAGCGGCCACAACTGAACTCACCGGAGTTACCAGCGCTGCGGTTACTTCTGTCACCGTCCCGCTTATTACTACCGCGTTACTTACAGTCACCACCCCTGTCGTAGCATTTCCAATTGCACTCAGATCAGTCGCCAGCAAGGCTGTAGTTGCTGCATCGCTAATCGTTACATCCGCCGTAGCGGCCACAACTGACGTCGCAGGTGTTACCAAGGCCGCAGTGACATCAGCGGTGACACCGCTAATCACCACTGCGTTACTTACAGTCACTACCCCTGTCGTAGCATTTCCAATTGCACTCAGATCAGTCGCCAGCAAGGCTGTAG
>CAYPIG010000020.1:31592-31912 GCA_964410705.1 uncultured Gallionella sp. | reverse complement strand
CAATTGCACTCAGATCAGTCGCCAGCAAGGCTGTAGTTGCTGCATCGCTAATCGTAACTGCGTAGTTATTGAGTGCGTGGATGATGGTGGCCGCCCCAATCGCCGTAACGACAGACTTCACATCCACCGTTGTCCCAGTAATTGTGCTTGCCGCACTGATGGTCACAGTATTGACTGCGGCATCAATCGCCAGCACACCAGCCGCTGTGACGTTTGCATCATTGAGAGTAACAGTCGCTGTACTTGCAACAACTTTGCTCGCCGCTGTTACCACCGCGGCGGCAACTTCGGCCTCAGTTCCGCTAATTGCAACTGCATTC
>CAYPIG010000020.1:28443-31492 GCA_964410705.1 uncultured Gallionella sp. | reverse complement strand
GTTACTGTAACCGTGCCGCTTGTAGCAGAACCGATTGCACTCAAGTCTGTCGCCAGCAAGGCCGTAGCAGCTGCATCATTTATCGTAACGGTTGCTGTTCCTGCTACGACCAAACTTCCGGCCGTCACCAGCGCGGCTGTAACTTCCGATGCAGAACCTGTGATGGCAACTGCATTCGTTACTGTAACCGTGCCGCTTGTAGCAGAACCGATTGCACTCAAGTCTGTCGCCAACAAGGCCGTAGCAGCTGCATCATTTATCGTAACAGTCTCATTGCCCAGACCTGCAATACCGACTGAGGCGTACGCAATCTTGACATCCGCTACCAGGCCCGTAATCGCAGTAGCTGCCGCAGCATTAACCACTGCAGCAGTTGCCGCATCGATGGTATTCAAACTTGCAGCGGCAACAGTCGCGTCAGTTACCGTGATGGCAGCAGCTTCACTCAGTGCACCAGCAGTTGCGCCCAGAATCGCCGTTACATTGTCAGTGATGCTGTAGACCACAGGCTTAGCAAATGCGGCCAGTGCATTGGCTTCAAGTGCGGTTGCGGCTGTATTTGCGGTGACCGTAGTTGCCAGTCCCAGCACAGCATCAGACGATAGCGCCAGATTAGCCGCGCTGTCGGCAATCGCATAGGTATTGGTACCCGCATTGGTGAAGGCTTCAATGGCGGCAGCCTCTGCCAGCGTGGCAGCTGTCGTAGCAACCAGATGTTTGATCGCAGGAACGTTTATATTGTTCGCTGCAGCACCGGCCAGATTCGCGGCGGTATCCTGAACCGTGATGATATCTTCGACAGTGTAAGTGATGCCTGCTGCAGCTGTTGCCACGTTGATCGTAACTGTATCGACAACTGCAGCGAGCGTCACTGCGATGCTGCTGTTGGTAACGTTGCCCGCATTGTCTGTCGTAACGATCGAAAGTGTGTCGGCACCGTTATAGTTAGCCGTCGGAACATAAGTCAAACCGTCCAGCATCAAATTCACGTTTGCTGGTGTATCTGTGAGCGTAACCGTTGCACCGTTCATTCCCGCATACGGTGCACTAGGCATCAGCGTGCCATGAGCTACCGTCAGTACGACAGTAATAGCCGTTTCAATCGAATTTGCGACAGCGATCAAATTGCCATTTGCAGCATTGAATACAACCGAAGTATCTTCCAAAGTTCCCTGTGTCGCCGGTGCAGCGGTTACCTGCGCCTGATTATCCACAGTGAAAGTTGTCAGATTCGACGTTGTTGTGAAGTTCCCCGCCGTATCGGTAACCGTCACGGCAGGGGTAACGCCGGTCGCATCGATCGAACCCGCTGCCACTGTATATGTTGCAACGTATTTTCCAAAATTCGGGCTGGCTCCGTTCGCATCAAGCACTGCGGCAACCGCCGCGCCGCCGCCGAAACCGCTGAAGTCTACCGTTACGCTAGCCAAACCAGTATTCGTAGTTGGGTTGTATACGGCAGTTACGACATCCCCCACTTTATAAGCGCCGCCCAAGCCTGTCGCGCCGCTAAAACTGATGTCTGCGCCAGCCACAGCTGGAGCCACATTGTCGAACGTGACAGAAATCGTTGTTCCCGGAACGCTGTTGACGTTACCGGCAGGATCGATAGCCGTCGCATTGAAGGTATGCGTTACCGCGGCACCCGAAGCGAGCGGCGTGGTGTAACGCCCCATACCTGCCACCGCGCTGTACGTCAGCGACCATGTTGTCGTCGCCACGCCGTTGGCCAAACCGGTATCAGTCGCGTAGGTTTGACCAAGAGGCGTACCTCCGTCCACATAAACCGTGATCAAACTACCGGCGTCGATTGCCGCTACAGTTCCATTGATAGTGGGTGTGGTGCTGTTAGTGATCAGGGTTGCCACAGCCGGATGTATGGTATCCGTTACGCCACTCACTGTCGGCGCATTCGGCGCGGTAATATCGATACTGAAAGTTGGTGCCGCTGTCGAAACATTACCCGCGATGTCCGTTTGGGTCACGGAAATTGTGGGCGTGCTGGTTCCCAGCGATGTAATTTCGGCACCCGTCAGACTGACAGTCCAAACTCCGCCGGCGACCGTAGCCGTTTTCGCCGCCAGAGTGACCGCACCTGAACTGATGATCGCACTGATCGTGCTGCCGTTTTCACCGGTACCGCTAATGCTCACGGGGGTAGTTTGAGCCGCGATATATTCAGCCGCATTGATCTGGTTATTCGCAGTGACAGGATCAACAGTCAGCGGAGTTGCGGCGTTATCGACGGTGACAGCCATAATGGCAGACAAAGGACTGACATTACCAGCCGTGTCGGTAGCCGTGGCTGTCAAGTTATGAAGAATACCGGCCGCGCTCCCTGTAAGCGCACTGGTTGTGAGCGACCACGAACCGTCTGCCAGAACAGTCGCCGTTCCAACCACGGCAGCTGTAACTGAATCGGTGATCTGCACCGTACTAAGAGGCTCTGCAGAACCCGCAGCACCGCTCAGAGTGACGGTGGTTACATTGGTGATGTGATCAAGATTGGTTCCTGTCACATTGTTTGCGCTGAAACTGTCGGAAGCAACAGCCAGCACGGGAGTGGCGGGTGCAGTCGGCGCAATGTTATCGAACACATAGGCTTGCGATGCAATGGCTCCTGTATTGCCAGCCGCGTCAATCACCTTGATCTGCATGGTGCTGCTGGCTGTCAGGGTAACACCTGGCACGCTAAGCGTAGTGCCTGTCACGCTGGCTGTCACATCCACAAAACTGACGCCATTATCGATCGATGCCCAAACGGTATCACCCACTGCAAGCGGCGCACTGAGCGTAGCGGTAATAGTCTGTGCTGCGGTCTTGGTGATGAAATCGGTTGGCGATGAACCTGTGTCAGCCGAAAACGACAGCGCGCTGAAAACAATGGCGGGGGGTATCGTGTCAATGGTGACGCTAAGCGGTGCCGAGGCCGGGCTGACATTGCCAGCGACATCGACTGCCTTCGCGGTTAGCGTATGCACCGCATCGTTCAGCGCAGTACTGGTGATGCTCCAGGCTCCCGTGATTGCTGCGGCCGTTGCAGTGCCCA
>CAYPIG010000020.1:0-28343 GCA_964410705.1 uncultured Gallionella sp. | reverse complement strand
GCACGGTAACGCCGTCAGTATCGTAAAGCGTAACGGTGGAACCCGCTTCGGCCGTGCCGGTGATAACAGGAGTAGTGATATTGGTGATCGTGTCTGCGGTCGAGCCGCTGTTGCTGGCAACATCCAATACAGGTGCGCTTGGCGCGTTCGGTGCCACGTTATCTATGGTGACACTCAGAGCCGCAGAGGCGGCTCCAGTATTGCCCGCCACGTCGGTGGCCTTGGCGGTCAGCGTGTGCGCGCCCAGAGCCAGCGCGGAACTGGTGATGCTCCAGGCTCCCGTGATTGCTGCGGCCGTTGCAGTGCCCAGCACGGTAACGCCGTCAGTATCGTAAAGCGTAACGGTGGAACCCGCTTCGGCCGTACCGGTGATAACAGGAGTAGTGACATTGGTGATCGTGTCGGCGGTCGAGCCGCTGTTGCTGGCAACATCTAATACAGGTGCGCTTGGCGCATTCGGTGCCAACGTATCCACAATCACTGTCGTTGTCGGCTGAATATTGACCAGCGCTACAGCAACCGGCGCACCGCCGACCGTGTTGGTGATTGTGCCGCCGTTCGGAACAATGGAGCCCGCCGGAATGGTAATACCTGCAGCAGCATTTTGCCCTGCCTGCACCGTGTATGTGAAGTGCAGCGCAGATGTTCCAGAGCCGCTAGAATAGTTGGCAACAAGACCCGTTGCTGCACCGATATCGAAAATGACGCTAGGCGTACCCGTGACAGTGACCGAGCCCGTATAAGCGACCACGATGTCGATAATGCCGTTTGTCGTAAACGATCCGGAAACTGCGCTTACCGATGAAACAGAAGATGTCGTTACCAGAGAAACCGTATTGACAGCAATCGCATTGCCCGCCCCGGTCATGTCATTGGTGGTGACGGTCAAGGTACCGCCTGCACCCGCGTAAGCGATTCCAGCCCCACCGTTTGCCAGCGTGGTGTGATGGCAGCGGTAGTCCCGGACAGCGTGACGGTGGCCGTGCCGTTCGCACCAGCGACTATCGTAACACCAGGATCCAGTGCACCGAGCGTGAGTGCGCCCACATCCACTGCCAGTGTGGTTTGCACAACAGCCGTATCTGCATCGGCAACGCTGATGCCTGTAATCGCAGCGGCATTGGCAACCACGGCCTGCGCACCTGGAACAGTATTAACCGGTGCGTTGTTGACAGGGGTGATGGCGAGTATTGCATTGGGCACCGCGACAGAACCAATGAGCGTATCGTTAGCAACCATCGAAAGCGTAACATTAGCGGCCGGAATCGGATTACTGTCTAAGAAGGTCAGCGTTCCGGTAGTACCGCCAGTAAGGAAACTATTCAGATTCAGAGCCGTTCCACTCAACACCAGCGTACCCGTACCATTGCCGCTGATTACAGTAACGGCGGAATTGCCAGCTGCTGCATTGAGCACACCTTCCGAGACCGTCAGCGTAACGGTAGCCGCCGTTGCCATATTACCGTTGGCACCATCCACGTCCGTGACAGTCAGCCCGCTATTGATCAGGTTCAGCGCAACGCCTTCTGTTGCCGCTGTGAGCGCTGTCATCGTCACTACTGGCGCAGTATTTACTGCAGTAAAATTCACCGTAACTGCGACATCAGTTTGAGAAACGATATCACCCGCATCCCCCCAAATACCGTTCATATTATCGATAGCGCGCACGGTAAAACTCTGTGCACCATTGGCATTGGCAGCAGGAAGAAAGTACAACTTACTATCACTTCCTGAAATCAACGTATTTTCGATATAAATCCCCGTATTCCGCATGACTACGTTGGTAGTAGCTAGGCCGGCCTTTGTCGCAGCGGCAGCTATGCTGACATAATTGGGCGTGGTAACTGATCCTGTATTTACATACAAATTTGCAAAATTGCCCAAGGTTCCTAAACTTCCGGTCAACTGAAAACCGTCGGCATTGATAGATTCGTTTGCAGCACCCTTTAAGGTAAGAAACGAGATGCCGTAATAAGAATTCTCAGTTCCTGCAGCAAGCAATGCTGGGTTAACCGTTGTAAGCAATACGCCTGCCGTTGCTGTTGGTGCGATATAAGCCATTTTGCATCTCCGTATATAAGGATGTGTTAATAAACGTACGGAAAAATCCTACGTTTTACGCATCGAACTGTATACCCATACCGCTGCTTATTTCAAGCGCTTTTGCAAAAAAAATGAACCACCGACACACAAAAGGCATGAAGCGCGGAAAAACCGGCGAGCAATGCAGGGATGACAAATCAAGAAAGGATGAACCAACAACGCCTGCTGCGCGTCAGAGAGTGCCTCACACACCGGCAACTCGCCGCTCAAATCGGCAGGAATATGCCGTAGAAAATTGGCCTGTCACAGCAGGATTTTCCGACTCATGTGACTTGATTTCTGACTCACGATGAGCCGCCATCGCGGCGAGATTGAACTGGCTGCCAATATTTTTCAGACAGCCCGGTGAGATTCTCCTGGCTTCCCGCCCTCCAGGGGATGACAAACAAATCGGCATCTCCCTAAATTCCCGCTCGCACTTCGACATACTCCCTTCGAGAGGATCAGGGCGAACGGGGGGCGTTGCGAAATCAGCAGGTCTGTGGCAACCCATTCAGGATTCGTAAACCTGGATTGCCGCGCCGCCAAGGCGGCTCGCAATGACAAGCGGACTGGATTGCCGCCCCAAGGACGGCTCTCAATGACAAACGGACTGGTGAATTGCCGCGCCCCAGGGCGGATCACAATGACAAGCGGACTGGTGAATTTCCGTGCCACAGGACGGCTCACAATGACAAACGGACGGGCGAATTGCCGCGCGCCAGGACGGATCACAATGACAAACGGACGGGTGAATTGCCGCGCCCTAGGACGGATCACAATGACAAACGGACTGGTGAATTTCCGTGCCCCAAGGACGGCTCGCAATGACAAGCGGACGGGTGAATTGCCGTGCCCCAGGACGGATCACAATGACAAGCGGACTGGATTACCGCCCCAAGGACGGCTCGCAATGACACGCCTGACTGGATTTCCGCGCCCCAGGACGGATCACAATGACGGAGCGGACTGGATGCCGCGCCCCAGGACGGCTCGCAATGAACCGCCCCTAGTAGAGAACTTCCTTCTTGATCGCCACACAACCTGCGCCTGCCGGCATCAAAAATACGCGCATGGCAGGGCCTCCGTCCAGCACGCGCACATGGGTCTGCACAACACCAGTCTGCCGCAGAGTTGTGTAAGCTTTAGCCGCAACGGTATCGCAACTGTCCTGCCAGTAAGTGACTGCCTCGTAAACACCCGCACAATCGTTTTCACGCGGATGAAAACTTGCACTGGCGTACGAAAGCGCATTGCTCGAGGAGATTTCCATTGAGGTCGAAAGCATGCGGTTATCGCTTTCTTCAGGAGGGCTGAACAAAAACATGCCTGCTTTGCCACCCGTAGCCAGAAAGTCGGTAACCTGTCCAATCCGGTGCAGGCAACGCCTCACCCCCACCTTGCCATACGCCGCGACAGCGCCGTTCATCTCGAACTTTTTTTTCACTTCCGGGGATGGCTTAACCGATTTTGCGGAGGGTTCAGCAGCATACGCAGGAAAAACAGCGACGACAGACAGCAGCAACAAGCTAAATTTCAACTTCACGAACCACTCCTCATTTAAATTCATAACTGAACAAGGCTAACATAACGTTGCCAACATCTGCAATGACTGTTCAGCGCTTGTCAGCGCCAAGCCCGTGGATATAAATCCTCAGTTCCGCTATGATTGCCGCTTCGCGCGACATGCTGCCCCGGGGCAAACAACACTTACCACCTATGAAAAACCTGCTCAATCCTCAACGCGAAATCGACGGCATATTACTGGGATTTCGCCAGGCCTTTCTGCGCGTGGGCGCCTTCAGTTTTGTAATCAACCTGCTGATGCTGTTACCTGCCATTTACATGCTGCAGATTTACGATCGAGTACTGGTCAGCCGGAGCAGTAGCACGCTGATATTGCTGACCGCGATCGTTTTGGTGCTGTTCATACTGATGAGCGTGCTGGAATACGTAAGATCCGGGATACTCGTGCGTATCGGAAATCAGCTCGACATCGCACTTTCCAGCCGGATTTTTACTGCCGCATTCGAACGCAACCTGCAGCGTCACGGAGGCAATCCGGCCCAGGCCTTGAGCGACCTCACCTCAATACGCCAGTTCCTGACCGGTTCCGGAATCTTCGCCTTTTTCGACACCCCCTGGACCCCGCTGTTCATCATCGTCGCTAGCCTGTTGCATCCGCTGATAGGCCTTTTCTGCCTGACAGGCGGCTTGCTGTTACTGGCTCTTGCATGGATCAACGAAATGGTGACCCGCAAACCGCTAGCTGAAGCCAACACTCACGCCGTCGCCGCTGGCCAGTACGCCAACAACAACCTGCGCAACGCAGAAGTCATAGAAGCGATGGGTATGCTGGGAAATCTGCGTCAACGGTGGCAGGAACGCCAACAAAAATTTCTCGCCCTGCAATCGCTAGCCAGCGAAAGGGCCGGCGCAGTCGGCGCCATCAGCCGTTTCGTGCGCATCACCCTTCAATCTCTGGTGCTGGGTCTGGGCGCATGGCTTGCGCTCGATGACACCATTACCGGGGGGACGATGATCGCAGGTTCAATACTGATGGGCAGGGCGCTCGCCCCGGTCGACCAGGTCATCTCGGTGTGGAAACAGTGGGTTGCCGCCCGCGCCGCCTACCACCGCCTGAACGAAATGCTAACCGCCTTTCCTGCCGTCGATGACAAAATGCCGCTGCCTGCACCACAAGGCGAGGTCACGATCGAAAATGTCACAGCGGCCCCTCCCGGCAGCAAACATGCGGTGCTGAAAAATCTGGCCATACGCATTAACCGGGGAGATGCAGTGGCTGTCATGGGGGCTAGCGCAGCCGGAAAATCGTCACTGGCGCGACTGCTGGTGGGGGTGTGGCGTCCGCAGATCGGCCATGTCCGGCTGGACGGAGCCGATATATGCAGCTGGAACAAGGAGCAACTCGGATCGCACATCGGCTATCTGCCCCAGGATGTAGAATTGTTCGAGGGCAGTATTGCTGAAAACATTGCACGCTTCGGCGAACTCGACAGCGGCGCGATAGTAACGGCAGCGCAGATGGCGGGAGTGCATGACATGATACTGCATCTGCCGCAAGGCTACGACACGACCATAGGCATCGACGGCAGCTCACTCTCCGGCGGACAAAAGCAGCGCATAGGACTGGCCCGCGCGCTGTATGGAAACCCCACGCTGATCGTACTGGATGAACCCAATTCCAACCTGGATGAAACAGGCGAAGCCGCTCTGGTGTGCGCCATCGGGCGCCTCAAAACACTGGGACGCACGGTCGTCATCATCACGCACCGCCCTGCCACCCTTTCGGCGGTCGATAAAATACTGATACTGCGCGATGGCGCGATGGCAGCATATGGTCCTCGCGATGAAGTACTGACCGCACTGCGCCAATCGGCCCTGCCGGTTCAGGCATAAAGGACGCCCCCATGAACATCAGACAATGGTTTAATTTTTTCAAATCCGACCGGCAGGACAGCGAAGTAGCCTCCATACTCGGCAACCGCTGCGCACCGCTGCCCACCGACGACAAGGCTACCGCTCGCTGGGGACTGCGCATATTGCTGGCCTTGCTGGGCATCGCGCTGATCTGGGCGCTTTTCGCCCCGCTCAGCCAGGGAGTTACCGCACACGGATACATCAAGGTTGAAGGAAACCGCAAGACGCTGCAGCATCTAAAGGGGGGCATCGTTGAGGAAATCAAAGTAAAAGAAGGTGACCGTGTCGCAAAAGGCCAGCCCCTGCTGGTACTCAACCAGACCCAACTGAAGGCACAGCAGGGTATGGTCGAAAGCCAACTGATCACATGGACGGCGATAGAAGCCCGCCTCACCGCCGAGCGGGACGACCGCAACTCGATCTCCTTCCCCGAGTTTCTCCTGCAACGAAAATCCGACCCGCAAGCCAAACAGGCCATGCAACTCCACGAACAGTTGTTCCGCACCAGAAGAAATGCAATTCAGGGCGAGCAGTCCATAGGCAAAGAGGCAATAACAGGCCTGGAGGAGCAGATTCAGGGTATGAAGGCACAGGAAAAATCCAAGGGTGAGCAACTGGTCTCGTTCCGGGAGGAGTTGTCCACTCTGCGCCCGCTGTACGAACAGGGCTATATCCCGCGCAACCGTCTGTTTGAACTGGACAGGGCGATTGCCTACCTTTCAGGACAACAAAGCGACGATCTGGCCAACATAGGTCGCGCGCGCAGTCAGATCGCCGAGACGCGCCTGAAAATGCTGCAGAGCAGCACAGACTACAAGAAAGATGTAGAGACACAACTCTCCGACGCACAGAGCAAGGTTGCCGATCTTAAAGAGAGACTGATTGCGACCCAGGATGATCTCGACCGGGTCGTGGTACGAGCGCCCAATTCCGGAATTGTGGTCGATCTGGCCGTGCACACCTTAGGGGGGGTTATTGCACCGGGCCAGAAACTGATGGATCTGGTTCCCGAGGGAGGGGGCATCATCGTGGAAGTACAGATCCCCACTCATCTGATCGATAACGTCCATCCCGGACTTAAGGCGGACGTGCACTTCACCGCTCTTGACCAGATACTAGTTCCCGCCATTCCCGGCAAGCTGGTGTATGTTTCTGCCGATCGCATCACCGATCCGAGAACCGATCTTTCCCATTTCGTTGGACGCATCATGATAGATGAAGCGGGAATGAAACTCCTCGAAAAGCAGGATTTGCAACCCGGCATGCCCGCCGATGTGGTACTGAAAATGAATGAACACAGCCTTGTCGGCTATTTGCTCAAACCCCTGCTAAACCGCCTGCGTTTTGCTTTCAACGAGCGTTAATTCCGATGAAAATCTCCAGCACCATGTTGACCGCGGTCCTGTTGTGGCCGACAGTTCCGGCCCATGCAGCATCGATGGGACTGCTTGAACTCTATCATCAGGCATCAGGCGAAGATTCTGATTTTAATGCGGCCAGATCGGCTTACCAGGCAGGTCTGAAAAACAGAGAAATCGGGCTCGCGCCCCTGCTTCCCAGCCTGTCGGCCAACATTTCCGAGACAAAAATCAAAGAGGGCGTAGCAACCCCCAACACCCGCTGGAAACAGTATAACTTCACATCGCGCGCGCGCACCATACAACTCACCCAGATTATTTTCGACTGGGAAAAGTTCGCGTCTTACGGTGAATTAAGCAACCGTGCACTGCATGCCGAAGCGGTTTTCTCTGAAGCCAAAATTGATCTGGCACTGCGCATCACCGAGTCTTACTTCAATTTTTTGCTGGCTGATGACAATCTGGCGCTGGCACAGGCACAAAAACAAGCACTCGAGCAACAGCGTATACAGGCAGAAAAGCTTCAAAAATCAGGAGCTGGCACTATCACCGATGTAGAGGAAACCAAAGCCAGATATCAGCTGGCAGAGGCGCAATTCCTCACCGCGACCAGCACAGTCGACATCAAGCGCCGTGAACTTGCGAAACTACTGGGGAAAATGCCGGGAGAACTGCGCCACCTCACCGGCAAGATAGAGCTGACACCTCCCGAACCGAACGAGCTAACCCCTTGGCTGGAGGCGGCGGCAAGACAAAATCCGCGCGTGCTCAGCCAGCAAATCAACCTGAAAATCGTGGAGTCACAGCTAGACCGCGCGCGCGCAGGGCACATGCCCACCGTAAATATGATCGTCAGCCAGAGCAAGGGCGATGCACCGAACTACTTCACGACCACAGACGACCAAACAAGAATAGGGCTGCAACTGAACGTACCACTTTTTGAGGGAGGGAAAATTTCCGCCGTCAGCGGTCAGCTTTTCCATCTGAAAGAAAAAGCACAAAATGAGCTTGAATCTGCGGTAAGGGACAGCCAGACTAAAATCACTCAGTCCTATCTCGGCGTAATCAACGGAATTGCGCAGATCAACGCGCTCGAACAGGCTGTAAAATCCAGCGAAACCGCGCTCAAAGGCATGGAGGTCGGGCAGCGTACCGGTTTTAGAACCAATACCGATGTACTCAACGCTCAGCAGCAACTCTATACCGCACGACGCGACTTACAGCGGGAACGCTACACCTATCTGCTCAACCGTCTGCAACTGGGCGCAATAACCGGCACGCTCGGCGAACAGGATATCAGATCGGTAGACCAGATTATCAGCAACGCCACCCCCGATATATCCAGCATCAATTCGGAACATAAACTAAAATTTGCAGCCATTCAGAAAACTGCGTCAAGAACGTTTCCGAACCGGAAATAGGGTCAGACTCGATTTAATTTAAATCGAGTCTGACCCTATTTTATGTCACCCTGAGCACCAGCCCCTTCAGGTAAGCGCCTTCAGGGAAGCTCAACAGCACGGGGTGGTCAGGGCTTTCGTGAAGGTGATGCACGATCTGCGCATCCACCCCCGCATCGAGCGCAGCGCCTGCAATAATCTTCTGAAAAAGATCCTCGCTGATTCCGCCAGAGCAGGAATAGGTAAACAGCAATCCGCCCGGACGCAGCAGCTTGAAACCCAGCAGATTGATGTCCTTGTAGCCGCGCGCTGCTTTTTCGGCAAAAGCAGCGGTGGGTGCGAACTTCGGCGGATCGAGTATGATCATGTCGAAAGTTTTGCCCTGATCGCGCAATTTTCGCAGCGCGACAAACACATCGGCCTCCTGCCACTGGGCGCGCGAGGCATCCAGACCGTTGCGTGTCAGGTTCTGTTCGGCGATGTTGAGCGCATCGGCAGAGGCATCCATGGACAACACCGATTTGGCACCGCCGCGCAAGGCGTACAGGGAAAAACCGCCCGTATAGCAAAAACAATTGAGCACATCGCGGCCTTGCGCCAGCGTTTCGGTAAGCTTGCGATTGTCGCGCTGATCGAGATAAAAACCGGTTTTCTGACCTTGCGCCACATCGACTCCGAAACGAAGGCCATGCTCGATGACTTCCACGGTTTCCGGCAATTCGCCCCGCAACACGCCGCAGCGCAATTCCAGACCTTCCAGTGAACGCGAGTCGGAGTCGGAACGCTCATAGATGCAAACCGGATTGCACAACTGCTGCAATATGTCGGCGATCGTCTCGCGCCAGCGCTCGACTCCTGCGCTGCCGATCTGCATCACCAGCACATCGCCGTAACGGTCTACGATCAGCCCGGGCAGACCGTCCGACTCGGCGTGGATCAGCCGCATGCCGCTGCTCGCGAGGTGCAGACTGGCACGAGCCGCGATTGCGTTGGCGATCCTGCGCGCAAAGAAGGCGGCATCGATCAGTTCATCGCGATCCCACGACCAGACGCGCGCGGTGATCTGCGAGCCTGCGCTGTAGGCGGCCCTGGCCAGAAAACCACCTTCCGCATCCAGAACGGCCAGCGTATCCCCGCTGGCGGGTGCACCGTCGATACGTTCGATAGCCCCGGAGAATACCCAGGGATGACGGCGCTGCAGCGATTTTTCGCGCCCCACCCTCAGCACGATGGCCGCTGCTGCATGAGCATCTCCGGCTACGGGCAGGCTATGCACGGTATGGTCAGGCTTAGCCTCGCGCTGACTGCGTTTTCTGAAGTCCCGGTTGCCTCTGGATGCGCGGTGCGGTGTGGAAGTCTGTTTGCTGACGGGTTTATTCATGGCTTTTTCCTGGCGCGCGGATGCGCGGCGTCGTAAATCTTGCTTAAATATTGAAAATCGAGATGGGTATACACCTGAGTGGTGGAAATGCTCGCATGTCCCAGCATCTCCTGCACCGCACGCAGATCGCCCGATGATTGCAGCACATGAGTGGCAAAGGAATGGCGCAACACATGAGGGTGTACATTGCCCGTCACCGACTGCCTGATCCCCCATTGTTTCATGCGCAACTGTATCACTCTGGGAGAGATTCTCGCGCCTCTTGCCCCCACGAACAGCGCCGTCTCTGCGGAGCCGGCAAGCTCGGGACGCACCGCAACCCAGTCTTGCAAGGCACGAACGGCAAAACTGCCCAGCGGCACAATGCGAGTCTTGCCGCCCTTGCCGGTCACGCGCACTTCTCCCGCCGCCATATCCGCTAGCACTTCATTCAAATCGAGACCAACCAGCTCGGAAAGACGCAGACCCGAAGAGTAAAACAGCTCGAACATCGCCCTATCCCGCATTTCATCCGCAGTCTTAGCCGGCAGATCGACCATGCGTGCAGCCTGATCGGGAGAGAGCGCCTGCGGCAGCGCCTTTGCAGATTTTGGAGCTCGCAGACCCGCGCAAGGATTGTCTGAAAAACCGTGATTGCGCATCAGATAATTGTAAAACCCGCGCCAGGCCGACAGCAACCGGGCAATGGAACGTCCACCCAACCCGGCCCCGTGCAGCTGTGCAATATAGCGGCGGATATGCTGAGGCTTGAGATCGGTCAGCTCAACCCCCCGGCTTAACTCAAACAGCTTGTCCAGATCCCGCGCATAGTTCTCAGCCGTCAGCGCGGAATAACGTTTTTCGTTGAGCAGCCAGGCAAGATAGCCTTGCAGATAAGCCATCAACGGTATTAAGGCTCCAGATACGGCTGCAGCGCGCTCTCGGTCGCCTCGGCCAGGCGTTGCAGGAATACCGTGCCCATTTCCGGATAAAAGCGCTGTTTGTCTTCTGAGGCCAGCACCAGCATGCCGACGGATACGCCTCCCGCATGCAGCGGCAGATAAGCGAAAGAGTGCAGCAAGGGAGCATGCTCGCCGAACCAGCTGGCCGTGTCGTGTGCCGCCTGGTGCAGACAGACAGGCTTGTGCTGCATATCGGTGAACATCAGCACTTCCATGCTGGGTGGATCGATCTGCCACAGACGCAAGGCCACATGAGGCACGGAAAAAATCTCGTGCATCATGTGCACGACCATTTCCTGCACGGTGAAAAGATCGCGGGCGGCGAACAGCGAGATGGTGAATTCGTGGACCTTGTACTGCAGCGCTTCATTCTCCTTGGAGTGCTCCAGCATTTCGTACAGCTGCTTTTCCAGCACCTTGTTTTTCTCGCGCAGTGCCAGCAACTGGCGCTCGCTCAGAGAAATGGTACGGCCGCCGTGAGGATGAGGCAGATCGATCTGCATCAGCGTGTCCAGATGTTCCTCAAAGAACTCTGGGGTGTTCAACAAATAGTGTGCGACATCTTCTGAATTCATGCTCATACCTTATAAATTAATTTCGCCTGAAAATACACTGATCGCAGGTCCCGTCATCAAGACCGGCTGACTCTCTCCCTCCCACGCGATACTCAGCGTGCCACCGTGTGTTGCAACGCTCACCGGGCTGTCCAGAAGGCCGCGCCGGATGCCGGATACTACGGCTGCGCACGCACCGGTACCGCAGGACAGCGTCTCGCCCGAACCGCGCTCATAGACGCGCAGCCTGACATGCTGACGATCCATGATCTGCATGAAACCGGCATTGACTCTCCTGGGAAAACGCACATGGTTTTCTATCAGAGGCCCCAGCGTTTCGACCGGTGCCGATTCTACATTGTCCACAAGTTGAACCGCATGCGGATTGCCCATGGATATCGCACTGATCGTAACCGTCTGCCCTGCGACTTCCAGCGGCTCGCTGACCTCTCCCGTGCCGCCTTCAAAAGGCAGACGGTCCGGATCGAAAACCGGCGCCCCCATATTGACCGTCACGCGACCGTCTTCTTCCAGACGAGGCCGGATCAGTCCGTTGTGAGTCTCAACCACGATTTCCGATTTGGCGGTCAGTTTCTGGTCGTGCACGAAACGAACAAAACAGCGGGCACCGTTGCCACACTGCTCGACTTCACCACCGTCGGCATTGAATATACGGTAACGAAAATCCGCACTGGCATCATGCGCTTTTTCGACCATCAGAATCTGATCGCAACCTACGCCAAAATGGCGGTCTGCCAGCAGACGCAGCTGTTCGGTGCTCAGCGACAGGCGCTGACGCACCCCGTCCAGCACCACAAAATCGTTGCCTGCACCATGCATCTTGGTAAATTTCACTAACATCTACACCTCTCCGTTGCACACTGCCTGATGACGAAAACAATCCGTAGTGTGGTCGTTGACCATGCCGGTCGCCTGCATCAGCGCATAACATATCGTCGTTCCGACAAACTTGAAACCCTGCCGTTTCAACTCCCGGCTCATCGCATCCGACTCGGGCGTGCAAGTTGGCACCTCCGACATCGTATTCCAGGCATTCTGAACCGGCTCACCACCTGTGAACTGCCATAAAAATTTGGCAAAGCTTCCGCATTCGTTGCGGATGCGCAGATACTGCTGCGCATTGATGACGGTAGACTGCAACTTCAGCCGGTTTCTGACTATCCCGGGATTTTGCATCAGCGCTGCCATTTTATCAGCGTCATAAGCCGCGATGCGAACGGCATCGAAATTATCGAAGGCGGCGCGATAATTTTCCCGTTTGCGCAAGATGGTAATCCAGCTCAGTCCCGCCTGAGCCCCCTCCAGAATCAGGAACTCAAACAGACGCTGATCGTCGTACAGCGGCACGCCCCATTCCTGATCATGATAGCGCTGATACAACTCATCATCCCCCGCCCAGGCACAGCGCTTCATGCCGCATCCCGCCAAAGACAGCGATCCATCACCACGAAAATCCCGGCATCCCGCGCCCGCTTCGCGGCCTCTTCGTGAACCACGCCCTCCTGCAGCCAGAGATTTTTCACCCCCAGCCGGATGCATTCGTCCACAATATCTGTGACATACTCCGCAGCCCTAAACACGTCCACCAGATCCGGCAGTTCATGCAGGCTGGCAAGATCGGCATAAGCCTTCTCGCCCAGCACTTCGCTAACCCCGGGTCTGACCGGAATGATGCGGTATCCCAGCTGCTGCAGTCCGCGCGCCACCCGGAAACTCGGTCGCGACTCGTTGGCAGACAGTCCCAGCACGGCCACGGTGTGTATTTTTTTCAGCATCTGCCTGACGGCATCGGCATCCGGATTTGCAAACATGGTCATCGTCATATTTTAAAAGCGTGAAGATAGCACTTTTTCGCCTTCAATCAGCAGGAATTGAGCAAGCCTCATGGACGAAAGTACCAAAAACCGCTATGCTTCGCAGGATTCTGGCATTTACGTCATCCGGACGCAGTGTCTTTATCAAACGCGCTCGTAGCTCAGATGGATAGAGTATAGCCCTCCGAAGGCTGGGGTCGCACGTTCGAATCGTGTCGAGCGCACCAATATAAAAAAAGGCCCGCATTTCTGCGGGCCTTTTTTTACGTCGTTTGAGCGGTCGCAGGTTTTTCAGCATGTAATCCAGAATAAAACCGCACCTCATCTTGATGCTCACCCGAAGTAGGCATTGTGTAACTGGCGGAAAATTTTGTTACCATGAGGGGGCGTTCGAGCGCCGCTGGTTTGTTCGGGCAAGCCAGTGGCCTGACGAATTGATCAGGGTAGGTTTATGAAGAAAATGATAAAAACCTGGCTGATTGCAGGTAATGCCTGGATACACTGGGGGGTTGATTCCCAGCTGGAATATACGTTAAAGCGTAAAATTCTCCATACAAATATTGCCGCCATCATTGTGGTCATTTCGATGTTGAATTTTTTTGCAGTATCGTGGAGCGTTGGCAGTTCGGCGATGTTGCGAGTTGTGTTCGCACAGAGTCCCTTTCTGGCGACTTTGCTGATGATTCCATGGTTCATCGAAAAGGCTGGAATGATTAAGCACCACTACGAAAAATCCTAACCCAAACTGACGCGGTTTTATGCTAATCTGCGCGGCATGAATACTCACCTGTACGAAGAGCTTGAACACCTGAGCATCGCTGAAAAGCGTTCGCTCGGAGAAGCTTTGATTATCAGCGCCGAAAGCGAAGCGTCAGCACCGCTGGTTAGCGAAGCACAGCGCGCGGAGCTTCATTCACGTCTTGCTTATCATCGAGCCCACCCGAACGAGCCGGGCATAACCTTTTCGGAGCTCAAGGCAAAGCTGCTGGCTTCAGTGCATTAGCCATGTTGTTCCGGGTCATTTACAAACCACTGGCCCAGGTTGAAGCGTCCGAAGCTTATCAATGGTACGCGCAGCCGCACATCGGCATGGGTGACATTTTCCTGGAAGAGCTCGAACGAACCAGCATTTTTATTGCCCGCAATCCCTACCTCTACTCGTGTGTTGAAGTCGAAATAAGACGGGCGAACCTGAGTCGCTTTCCTTACTCGCTGTTTTATGTGATTGACGGCGATAATGTGAACGTGCTGTCATGTTTCCATCAACATCGGGAACCTAAATCGCGCAGTCAGCTATTATTCGATTCCGCAAAATAAGTCCGATGGCTACGCTTACCCCCTCCCAACTCCCCAGCCTGCGTGAAGACGGCGGGCTGTTCCGCGAACTGGATGTTCTGGAACGGCTACGTCTTGGTCTGCCTGAAGACTATGAAATCTTCCATGAGGTCAATTGGCACAACGTTCGCGAGGGGGTAGACCGGCACGGAGAGGTGGATATTGTCGTACTCGCGCCAAACGGAAATGTGCTGTTGATGGAAGTCAAAGCGGGGTTGGTGTTGCTGCGCGAAGGCGGAATTTTCAAGCGTTACGGAACACAAGAGAAAGATGTATTGCGGCAATGCCCAATATGCGGGCATGGTGGCACGATTAAAACAAGCAGGACTTCACCCGTATCTGGTCAATTGTCTGGTGCTGCCTGATTATAAAATCATGCTATCTGTGCAGGCTGAAGCCTGTATCGCAACTGTGCTGGGATGAGCTGTGAGCGCCTGTCTGCACTACGGAACAGGTTTTGAACATCCGCTTCTCTTACCTGTGACGGGCGGGTATGTCTCGATTACGGATGTAGGTGATTGAAAATTTCCAGCCCTAAACCTGACGTTTACAAGAACGTGATTTTTGTTTCCCAGTACCCAGATTTATCGCTTATGGCGCACCAATTCATCAATAGGCACTGGCAATCCAGTGCCTATTCATTTGCGCGGGGTCAAACCGGCGCAAATCAAAGCAGCAGCGTTGCGTGTTATCATTACAGCCATGAAATATCAGCCTGACTCCATACAACGCTTCCTGTTTGAACACGCACCGATACGAGGGGAACGCGTGCATCTGGACGCCTCCTGGCGCAGTGTGCTCGAACGCCACAACTACCCCGCTCTGCTGCGCCAGCTGATGGGAGAGCTGACGGCAGCTGCGGCTCTGCTGGCGGCCACCCTCAAGCTGGACGGCTCCTTGATGCTGCAAATACAGGGAACCGGTCAAATCAGCCTGCTGGTGGTGGAGTGCACGGGAGATCTCAAACTGCGCGCCACCGCCAAGTGGGAAGGTGAGTTACAGGGCTGCTTGTCAGAGTTGATCGGGGATGGCCGTTTCGTCATTACGCTGATGCAAAAAGACGGCAAACCGGCTTATCAGGGCATCGTCGCACTCGAAGGCGAGAGCATCGCAGAAATACTGCAAAACTACATGTCGCGCTCAGAACAGCTCAACACCCGGTTATGGCTGGCAGTCGATGAACAATCGGCTTCCGGGATGCTGCTGCAAAAACTGCCCGATCAGACAGAAGACGATCCTGACGCCTGGACGCGCATCACTCAACTGGCCGCCACGCTGCATGCCGATGAACTGATGCAGCTCTCTACTGAGGATATGCTGCACAGGCTTTTCCACGAGGAAGACTTGCGCCTGTTTGATGCGCAGCCGGTCGTCTTTTCTTGCAGCTGCACCCGCGATAACGTCGCTCAGATGCTTAAAATGTTCGGCATAGAAGAAATCGAGGCCATACTGACCGAGAGAAAAACCATAGAGGTGCATTGCGAATTCTGCAACCACCGCTATGAATTTGACCAGATCGATGCCGCACTGCTGTTTGCGCCGAGTGCGACGGTCAGCGACACACGCCATTAAACATTAAAACGGGCGATGATCAATGCGATCAGGCTACTTCCCTATCGCGCCCAGTTTATGCCAGGTTTCCAGCAGCGTATCAGGATTGAGTGAAATGGTCTGTATGCCCTGCTCCGTCAGCCACTGCGCAAAATCGAAGTGATCAGACGGCCCCTGACCGCAGATGCCGACGTATTTCCCGAGCCGGTTACAGGTCGAGATCGCCATCTGCAACAGGCTCTTGACCGCCGCATCGCGCTCGTCGAAGCGGTTGGCAACCAGTGCAGAATCGCGGTCCAGCCCCAGTGTCAGCTGGGTCAGATCGTTCGATCCGATCGAAAAACCATCGAAATACTGTAAAAACTCTTCAGCCAGCAAGGCATTGGAAGGTATCTCGCACATCATGATCAGCCGCAAGCCGTTTTCGCCCCGCCTCAAACCGTTTTTCGCCAGTTCTTCCACGACTTCACGCGCCTCCGCGACGGTACGCACGAACGGGATCATGATCTCGACATTGGAATACCCCATCGCCTCGCGCACCCTCTTCATCGCCCGGCATTCGAGTTCGAAACAGTCCCTGAAACTGTCGGCAACATAACGTCCCGCCCCCCGGAAACCTATCATCGGGTTTTCCTCGAGCGGCTCATACAACTCGCCGCCCAAAAGCTTGCTGTATTCGTTGGACTTGAAATCAGACAGACGCACGATCACCGGACGCGGCCAGAAGGCGGCAGCCAGGGTGGACACCCCTTCTGCAATTTTTTCGACATAAAAGGAAACCGGATCGCGGTAACCCTGAGATTTTTGCAGCACCTGAGCCTGCAAGCCACCGGGCAGATTCTTGAAATCAAGCACAGCCTTGGGATGTATGCCTATCATGTTGTTGATGACAAATTCGAGGCGGGCAAGGCCGACACCATGGGAGGGCATCTGTGCAAACTCGAAAGCCAGCGTCGGATTTCCGACATTGAGCATCAGCTTGACAGCAATATCGGGCAGTGCCGCCACACTGGAGGGGATAATTTCGAAAGGCTGCTCACCCCGATACACGAAGCCCGTATCGCCCTCGGCACAAGATGCCGTGACCATTTCGCCATCGGGCAGTGAACTGGTCGCATGGGTGCAGCCGACAATCGCGGGTATGCCAAGCTCGCGCGCGATGATCGCGGCATGGCAGGTACGCCCGCCTCGGTTGGTGATGATGGCGGCAGCCTTCTTCATCACAGGCTCCCAGTCGGGATCGGTCATGTCGGTCACCAGCACATCGCCCGGTTGCACCCGGTTCATCTGGGAAGGCCCGCTCACCAGCCTCACAGGCCCTATGCCTATCTTCTGACCTATCGCCCGCCCCTCTATCAATACCTCGCCGCGTCGGCTCAGGCGGTATTTACCCGCAGAACCATTAACGGACTGAGACTTCACTGTTTCCGGGCGCGCCTGCAATATGTAGAGCCTTCCGTCCAGCGCATCCTTGCCCCACTCGATATCCATGGGTCTGCCGTAATGCTGCTCTATCGCCACCGCATGACGAGCGAGCTCCAGCACCTCTTCGTCGCTCAACGAAAAACGGCCGCGCTCTGCCGGCGGCACTTCCTCTATTCTGGTCGAACTGCCAACCGCACTTCCTGTATCGAACACCATGCGCTGCATCTTGGAACCCAGAGAGCGCATCACGACAGCAGGATAGCCTTCAGCGAGCTTCTGTTTGTGCACGTAGAATTCATCCGGGTTGACCGAGCCTTGTACCACCATCTCGCCCAGACCGTAGCTTGAGGTGATGAACACGGCATCGCGAAAACCCGATTCGGTATCTAGGGTAAACATCACCCCCGATGCAACAGATTTCACCATGCGCTGCACGCCAGCCGAGAGCGCTACATCGGCATGCGTAAAACCCTGATGCACCCGGTAGGAGATCGCCCGGTCGTTATAGAGCGATGCGAACACTTCGCGTATCGCGTGCAGCACATTGTCGATTCCGCAAATATTAAGATAAGTTTCCTGCTGGCCCGCAAAGGAGGCATCGGGCAGATCTTCCGCCGTGGCTGAGGATCTCACCGCAAAACTGCCCTCTCCCTGTGCAAGCCTGGCATAGTGTTCGCGTATTTCCTGTTCCAGCGCTTTCGGAAGTTCCGCCTCGAGGATCCAGCCGCGTATCTGCGCCCCCGTTTTGGCAAGTTCAGTCACATCGCTCGTATCGAGCACCGACAACGCCTGTTCGATACGTTTATCCAGCCCGTTTTGACTCAAAAACTCACGATAGGCTTCCGCCGTGGTGGCAAATCCGCCCGGCACCCGCACGCCGCTGGCAGAAAGATGGCGGATCATTTCGCCAAGAGAAGCATTCTTGCCGCCCACCTGGGCGATATCCGAAAGACCCAGAGACTCGAAAGAAATCACGCGCACGATCAACCTCCTGATTAAATACTGTTTTTAGCCTTACGGTTACGGATCGCCTGCATCAGATGCACAGACATCTCTTCAATGGAGCGGGAAGTCATGTCGAACCACGCGATCCCGGCACAACGCATCATTTTTTCTGCAGCGGCCACTTCAAAACGGCAATTGGCAAGCGAGGCGTACTGGCTGTGAGGTCGCCGCTCTTCGCGGATGCGGTGCAGCTGTTCCGGTGCGATCGTAAGACCGAACAGCTTTTCCTTATAGGGCAGCAGCGATTCGGGCAGACAGTCCCGCTCAAAATCTTCAGGGATAAGGGGGTAATTGGCGGCCTTAAGACCGAATTGCAAAGAAAGATAAAGGCTGGTCGGCGTCTTGCCGCTGCGGGATACCCCGACCAGAATCACATCGGCATTTTTCAGGTCGGCAGCCGAAACGCCATCGTCGTGCGCCAGAGAAAAATTCATCGCCGCAATGCGCGCGGCATACTCACGATTTTCCTGACTGTGGCTGCGCCCCACGCTGTGGGTAGACTTTTTCCCCAACGCCTGCTCCAGAGGCGAGATGAACGCTTCGAACAGATCAAGAACAAGTGCATCCGCACCATGCAGTCTGGCCGCGATTTTTTCGTCCATCATGGTCATGATGACGATGGGGCGCTCACCTTCGAGGTTCGCCAGTTGCAGCAAACAGTCTTCGGCCTTTTCCATGCTGTCGGTAAAAGGAAAACGCAGATATCGAAACTGCACGCCTTCGAACTGAGAGAGCAGACCGTTGCCCAGCGTCTCCGCCGTAATGCCGGTTCCATCCGAAATGAAAACAATCGTGCGGCTCATCATGACTCACCTCGATTCGCGAGGGATCATTATACGAGCGTAAAGCCTGAACGCGCAAAATCTCTACAAAGAAGGAGGCTGTGAGATAATCCCGCCATGAACGATACTACAAACCCATTTGCCTCCCCGGCACGCGCTTTCAGCGAACTTCCCTTATCGCCCGGCCTTTTGACAACTCTGGAACAGCTGGGCTATCTTGCCATGACGCCGATCCAGGCGGCCAGTCTGCCCATCACGCTGGCTGATAAGGATCTGATCGCACAGGCCAAGACCGGCAGCGGCAAGACCGCCGCTTTCGCGCTGCCGCTGTTAACGCGCCTCAATCCGCGCCGCTTCGCGGTGCAGGCGATGGTGCTGTGCCCGACGCGGGAACTTGCCGATCAGGTGTCCAAGGAAATCAGGCGTCTTGCGCGCTGCGAAGGCAACATCAAGATACTGACGCTGTGCGGCGGCTCGACCATGCGCCCACAGATGGCGAGCCTCGAACACGGCGCACATATCGTGGTCGGCACGCCGGGCCGCATCATGGATCACATCGACAGAGGCTCGCTCGATCTTTCGGCGCTCAATACGCTGGTGCTGGATGAGGCCGACCGCATGCTGGAAATGGGCTTTTACGATTCGATCGCTTATGTCATCAAGCGCTGCCCGAATGACCGCCAGACCATGCTGTTTTCGGCTACCTACCCGGACGGCATAGAGCGTATCGCACGCCAGTTCATGCACAAGCCTGAGCAGGTCAAACTGGAGGAAAAGCACGACGAGGGCAAGATACGTCAGCGTTACTATGAAGTCACCGACGAGGAACGCCTGACAGCCGTAGCCACCTTGCTCAAACATTACCGCCCCGTCAGCACGCTGGCCTTTTGCAACACCAAACAGCAGTGCCGCTCACTTCTGGAAGTGCTGCACGCGCAGGGCATCAAAGCGCTCACTCTGAACGGCGACATGGAACAGCGCGAACGCGACCAAGTGCTGATCCAGTTCGCCAACCGCAGCTGTTCGGTGCTGGTTGCAACCGATGTGGCCGCACGCGGCCTGGACATCGCGCAGCTCGAAGCCGTGATCAACGTGGATGTCACGCCAGACCCAGAGGTTCACGTACACCGCATCGGACGCACCGGTCGCGCGGATGAAAACGGCTGGGCGCTCTCGCTGTGCGGGCCGCGCGATCGCCATCGCATCGTGAGCATCGCAAAGATGACCGGCAACGTGCCCGAATGGCACGAAATCGCAGAACTCAAAGACGAGGTCAACGAGCCGCTTGTGCCGCCGATGGTGACGCTGCAAATTCTGGGTGGGCGTAAGGAGAAAATCCGCGCAGGCGACGTGCTGGGCGCGCTCACCGGGGATGCGGGTTACACGCGCGAGCAGGTCGGCAAGATCGCCGTCACCGAGTTTTCGACCTATGTGGCCGTCACACAGGAGATCGCAAAAGAGGCGGTACGCAAGTTAAATGCCGGCAAGGTCAAGGGGAAGACGGTAAAGGTCAGGGCGCTTTAATTATCCGGCAAGATTGACGCCGGGTATCTTGCTCAGATCGACATCATCGTACTGCTCATGACTGAGAAACTGCTGCACGTATTGAACGTAGACTTTTTCGCGGATGAACACATCGAAAATATCGGGATCGATATGTCCGCCCAGCTTGAGCTTGCCCAGGATAGTCAGCGACTCGGTCAGCGTCTTGCCTGACTTGTAGGGTCTGTCCTTAGCGGTCAGCGCTTCGAAAATATCCGCGATACCCATGATCCTGGCTTGCAGCGACATCTGTTCCTGGGTCAATCCTCTCGGGTATCCCTTGCCGTCCATGCGCTCGTGATGCCCGCCCGCATATTCCGGCACATTCTTGAGATGTTTGGGCCAGGGCAGGGATTCGAGCATTTTGATGGTGACATTGATGTGATGGTTGATGATTTCACGCTCTTTCCCGGTGAGGGTGCCGAAGAGTATATTGAGATTCTCGACTTCGTCCTCACTCAAAAAATTGCTCAACTGCCCTGCGCTGTCGCGCCACTGATATAACGCGATCTGCTTGACCCGCTCCTGCGCGGCATCCGGCATACGCTCGACACCGTAATTGCACTGACGCAAAAACTCCCGGTCATCATCAAGCTGACGAATGCGAGCCTCGTATTCGCTGACGATGAGTTCTCTTTTCTTCACACCCGCAGCCAGCTCCCTGAGCATATCGATCTCAGCATCGCGCTTGAGCACCTCGAAACGGGTATCGAGCAGTCCGATGCGGTCATACAGCGTGTGCAGCTTGGTCGGTTTATCCACCACATGCACCGGGGTGGTGATCTTTCCGCAGTCATGCAACAGACCGGCAATCTTCAACTCGTAATGATCTTCCTCAGTCATCACAAAACCCTTGAGCGGCCCCTGTTTGGTCCGGGTGATCGCCTCAGCCAGCATCATGGTCAGCACCGGCACACGTGCGCAGTGCCCTCCCGTATAAGGCGACTTGTCGTCTATCGCGTTATTGATCAGCTGTATGAAGGCCTCGAACAGCTCCTCCATCTGCTTGATGAGGCGCCGGTTGCTCAGCGCGATGGCGGCCTGCGAGGCGAGCGACTCGACCAGCTGCTGGTCATCTGCGGAAAATGCCACGATTTCTTGCGTTGCGCGATCCTGCGCATTGATGAGCTGCAGCACACCGATGACCTCGCGCTCGTGATTGATCATAGGCACCGTCAAAAAAGACTTGGAGCGATAACCGGTCTTGATGTCGAAATTGCGGGTTCCGCTAAAATCATAGCCCTGCGCCGTATAGGCATCCGGTATATTCACCGTTTCCCCACTCAAGGCCGTATGACTTACCACCATCGAATGATTGGGCTGCCCCTGCTGGTTGTACAACTGCACGGGATAAAAACCGACTGGTTCCCCGCATCGCCCCCCCATCGCCACCTTTAAGGAGTCCGTGCGCACGATAGTAAAATGCAGCGTCTTGTGCGCCTCGTCGGTGAGATAAAGCGTACCGGCATCGGCATGAGTAATGCGCTTGGCAGCATCCAGTATCAGTTCGAGCAGGTTGTCTATGTCGTGCTGCTGAGACAACGCAATGCCGATTTCATTGAGTTCCTTCAGACGGGATATCAGGCTGGTGTTGGCGGACATAATGAGTAGTGATTAATAATCAGCGTGAGCTGATGCAATTATTTTATACAAACCGCTCGTATCTGATGCATGTCGGTAATGCCCTGCAGCACCTTTTCCATGCCGTCCTGCTTGAGCGTATGCATGCCTTCCTCCAGCGCAATGGCCAGCAATTCCGCAACGCGCGCGCGCTCCTGTATCGCTTTTTTCACCGCATCGCTGCCGATCAGCAGTTCATGCAGGCCGACACGGCCGCGATATCCGGTTCCTGCGCATTTATCACAGCCGACCGGCGTATAGATCGTGAACTGTTTCTTGTCATTGGCAAACATCTTGACCCATTGCGAATAAAGCGCGGCGCTGGCCCCTGCTGGATCTTTCTTCCAGCTCACCGTGTTTTTCAACTCTTCGCTGTATTCACTCAACAGCGACTGCACCTCCTCATTGCTGGCAAGATGCGGCAGCTTGCAGTCGCTGCACAGACGCTTGGCCAGACGTTGCGCCAATATACCCAGCAGCGCATCCGAAAAATTGAACGGATCCATACCCATATCGAGCAGACGCAGAATGGATTCCGGCGCGCTGTTGGTGTGCAGGGTGGCGAAAACCAGATGTCCGGTCAATGAAGCTTCGATGCCGATGGAGACCGTTTCCTTGTCGCGCATTTCGCCGACCATGATCACATCGGGATCGGCTCGCAAAAACGCACGCATGATGGTCGGAAAATCGAGCCCCGCCTTCTTGTTGATCTGCACCTGACGCAAGCCTTTCTGGGTGATTTCCACCGGGTCTTCCGCCGTCCATATCTTGGTATCGGGCTTGTTGATATATTTTAAAATCGAATGCAGCGTAGTCGTCTTACCGGAACCGGTCGGGCCGCACACGAAAAACAGACCGTAAGGCTTGCTGACCGTGCTCTGTATCAATTCGTTGTTGCGTGCTGAAAAACCCATTTTCTCCAGCGGCAGCGGCTCACCCGATGCCAGGATACGCATCACCACATCTTCCACCCCGCCCTGAGACGGAATGGTCGCCACGCGCAATTCGATATCCAGCGGACCGAACTTCTTGAACTTGATCTTGCCGTCCTGCGGCTTGCGCTTCTCGGAAATATCCAGATCGCACATGATCTTGATGCGCGTCACCAGCGCATTCCGGTAGGTGGAAGGAACTTCAATATAGTTGAGCAAGGAGCCATCCTTGCGCAACCGGATCTGAGTCTTGGCTTTACCGGGTTGCGGTTCGACGTGAATATCGGATGCCCCCATGCGATATGCATCCACGATGATCTTATTGACCAGTTTGACCAGCTCATTGTCGGCCGCCGCATTGACGTCATCCTGAATCGCGCCCGAAGAAGCGCTTTCATCGTCCTCCCCGCCCATCGCCGAGAGCAGATCATCCATGGACGATTCGTCCATCGCAGCCCCGGTCGAACTGCTCTCTCCGCCGCCGTAATAGGCATCCAGAGTTTGCCGGAATTCACGCTGCGAACAGACCTTGTAGACCAGGCGACTGCGGGGAAAAATGTTGTTCACGACCCGGGAGGTCTGTATCCGTTCAGGATCGGTGGTGAGTATGACCAGCCCTTCCTGAGTTTCCTCGACCGGCACCCAGTGACCGCTCTCTACATACTCGCGCTTGAGATTGCGCAACAGATCGGCGGGTTTGATGCGGTCAGGCTTGAATGATTCGTAGGGCACCCCGAAAAACGAGGATAGCGCCTTGCCCAAAGATGCCGTACTGACCTGAAATTCATCTATCAGCACATCCTCAATGTCCACCCCTTTGCGCCTGGCGGTTCTGGTCGCCAGCTCAAACTCTGCCGATGACAATACCGCATCCGATACCAGACAATCGTACTTGGTTTTGACTATCGCTTTTTCCTGACGCTGCCGCAAGGCCACGGCCATGGTCTGCGCAAGCTCCAGCACCCCTTCTTCGACCAGCGCAGAAAAAGGTTCTCCCGCCTTGTTGTTGATGATCTGAATCACGCCGACCAGCTCGCCCCCGTGCGCATCCAGTATCGGCGCCACCAGCATCTGCTTGGTCCGATATCCGGTACGGCGATCCACTTCCTGCAAAAAACGCAGATGAGAACTGTAGCGGGACAACTCCTGTTCGTCGTAGACGTCCCGTATGTTGAGCAGTTTTTTGTTGACAGCGACATAGCCTGCCACGCTCTGCTCGGCGATGGGCAGTTTGAGATCTTTGAAAGAGTTAAGACCGGTCTTTACCTTGGAGACCAGTGAAACGCCATCCTCTCCAACGACATAGATCGTCAGCCGGTCCGCATTGAACAGTCCGCAGATATCACGACTGACATCCAGCATGATTTCGTCGATATTGCTGGTGGCATGAATCTTGTTGGTGACGTGGTTGAGCTTCTTGGTAAACTCAAGCCTTGCACTCATATCGTCATCACTCATTGCCGCTGACCTCATTCCTGCTCCTGTATGCCCGACACCGGGCCTGCCAAACTTTAAGACTAAAAAATAATTTCCTGATTATTGAGCAGCATGCGGGGATTGAATCCGCCTGCCAAGGCCGAAACCTCGCCCATAATCAGATCGACCTCATCCGGTTTCAGATGGGTGATATAAATCTGCGCGCTGCCGGTATACTTTTCCAGTTCGGCGGCCAATAGCCCAGGGCAAAGGTGCTTGGACAATCTGGCCAGTTCGATTTCATCGTCTGAGAATGCCGTTTCTATGATCAGATAACGCAGATTTTCTATCCGGTTGACCACCGTCCACAAATCGTTGTTGATGAAAGTATCGCCGCTGAAAACCAGACTACCCTGTCCGCTGTCGAGATGAAAGCCAACTGCAGGCACCGTATGTACCGCCGGAATGGCGGTGATCTTACGCCCCTGCAAGTCGAGCGTTTCGCCAAGCGCAATCTCCCGGTAGCGCATCACAGGCTCTTCTGCATTCGGGATGACCGCAAAGTCCGGCCATATCTGCCAGTTGAACACGTGTTTTTTGAGTATTTCCAGGGTATCGCCTGTGGCGTATATGTTCACGGGGCGATCGCGCAAGCCCCTGACGCTGTCCAGCAGCAAAGGCAATCCGCAGATGTGGTCCATGTGCGAGTGGGTGATGAAGATGTGATCGATCCGACTCAGCTCGATCAGACTCAGCTCTCCCACACCCGTCCCCGCATCGATCAGCATGTCGTGATCGACGGCAAACGATGTCGTGCGGAGATTGCCGCCTATTCCGCCGCTGCAACCCAGTACCCTAAGCCTCATGCCTTGCCTCTCCGCATATCGAACATTCCCGATACGAGGTCCCTTGGTTAATTTTTAAAATAAAATTCCATCTTGATGCCGGCCAGCTCGATCACATCGTGATCCTGAAGCTGCCGGGGCTGAGCACCCAAAACCTGACCGTTCACAGAAGGATAGTTCACCCCTTCCACGTGGGTGACAAAATAACCCTGAGGGCGCTTGGTCAATACCGCAACCTGCACTCCAGGCTTGCCCAACGTGGTCAGCCCTTTGATCAGATCCAGCTCTTTGCCTGCGTTCGGGCCATTGAGTATCTGAATGGCGGCAAGCACAGCGGGGGGCTTTTCCGGGATTTTTTCGGGCGCTTTCTCCTTGATTTCCGCCATCTGCCCCTGCTGAAACAAACCGGTATCCCCCGATTTGTCCGCATAAACTTTGAAAGGCGCTGCCGGACCGCGCATGATCATGGTTTTTTCAAAATCTGCCGCACTGGTCTGACTGACGTGATCCGTCACATATTTGAGCGTATATTTACCGATTTCGATGATGTCGTTGTTCTGCAAAAAATGCTTCTTGCTGCTGACCCCGTTCACCATCATCCCGTTCGTGCTGCCCAGATCCTCCATGAAAGAGTCATGGCCTATGGTGATCACGGCCGCATGCAGACTGCTAACCGCCAGATTATTGATGACGATGTCATTGTCGCTTCTGCGACCGATGGTCATACGGTCCTTGTTCAACGGATACTCGTCTATGAGTTCCCCGTCCAGACTCAGGATCAGTTTTGCAGTCATTTTCGTATTCCTCTCATTGCTTGAACCAGTCAAGCAGCTTGGTCAGCCAGCCGCGCGGCTGTGCAAATTCCTGCTTCACTTTGACCAGAATCACAGAAACATTGTCCCTGCCGCCGTTATCGTTCGCCATCTGTATCAGCTGCTCGGCAGCCATCGTCAGATTACCCTGCATCGCATACAGTATGGACTGAATATCTTCATCCTCAACCATGTCGTTGAGTCCGTCCGAGCAGAGCAGATAGATATCGTTCACCTCCACATCGTACAGATGAACTTCCGGAACCACGTCGGCATCGATACCCACCGCACGGGTCACCAGATTTTTATTCTGGGAATGCCGCGCATTTTCAACGCTGATCATCCCGCAGTCTATCTGCTCCTGCAACAAAGAGTGATCACGTGTGATCGTCGTCAGTGTCTCGCCGCGCAGACGGTAGAGGCGTGAGTCGCCGATGTGACCGACCGCCACGCGATTGTCGTAAAACAACGCGGAGACGATGGTGGTGCCCATGCCTGTATATTGCGCGTGGCTTTGCGCCGCATCGAAAATGGAGGCATTCGCCTTGTGCATGCCGCGCGTGAGCAAGACCATACCCAGCTCATCACCGGATAACGGATCGCGCTCAGTGGGACTGGTACTTTTCAGCGGCCCGGCAATCTCCGCCAGCATGACTTCAACGGCGATGCCGCTTGCCACTTCACCGGCGTTATAACCGCCCATGCCATCGGCCAGTACGACCAGTCCGCAAGCCGCATCGCTGGCGATGCTGTCCTCGTTGTGAGCGCGCACCATACCAGAATCGGTTTGCGAGGCGATTTCCAGCGCTTCTTCCAGTTTCATAACCCGCCTTTATTTAACCAGCAACACCGGGCATTGAGCCAGATGCAAGACCTTAGTCACCACGGAGCCTAACAGGAAAAGCTGCAAGCCGCCCTCCCCCTGCCTGCACATCACGATCTGATCCACACCCTGCTCAGCCGCATACTGTGCGATGGAATCGGCCGGATTCCCGACGCTGACGTGGTACTGATAGGGAATCTGGGCGGCATCCAGCACCGCGCGCGCCGATTGCAGCGCACTCATGCCCTGCTCCCGGTAATAATCGTTGATGGTTTCCTGACTGATGAACAGTTTGACATTCCCCGTGGCAAGCTTCCACTGTACATTCAGCAACAAAAGCGACGGCGGCTCTTTAAGCGTCTCGCGATAAGCGATGACATAGTCCAGCGTTCGCAGCGCACCGGGCGAACCGTCGAACGGAATCAGCAGTTTCATGATTTCTCCTTTATTTCCGGCATCGCAGACACCCCATCGACCAGATCAACTGTTGCCATCCTGAGCGCCTTGCGCGATGCGAGCCACTGCCCGACGAGCAGGACCAGCAGCGCGCAGGATACAGGCACCAGCCAGTGCAAACTGTGCATAGACTCCGTCATCGGCTTGAACAGCGTCTCGCCTACCAGCATTTCTCCGGCCACATAGCCCAGCAACGCACCGCCACCGTAGATGATATACGGAAAACGGTCTATCAGTTTGAGCACCAGCTGGCTGCTCCAAGCGATCAGCGGTATGCTGATCAGTAGACCGAACACCAGCAGCACCACATTGCCGTTGGCCGCCGCCGCAACGCCCAGCACATTGTCCAGACTCATCACGAAATCTGCGATGATGATGGTTTTTATCGCACCGATCAGACGCGCATCCGCCTTGATATTGCCTTCGTCGTGCTCATCTTCCGGCAGGATCAGCTTGATGCCTATCCAGATCAGCAACAGTGCGCCCACCAGTTTCAGATAAGGCAAGGACAAAAGACTGACGGCGAAGAAAGTCAGCACGATACGCAATCCAACCGCACCGGCCATACCGAACAACACCCCCTTTTTTTGCTGCTCGGGCGGCAGATTACGGCATGCCAGAGCGATGACCACCGCATTGTCACCGGACAGCAGCACATCGATCATGATGATTTTTAACACATCCACCCAGAATGGGGCGGTCATAAACATTTCTAACATTGAGACCCCTTAAGAATGAAAAGCAGAAAGCGGGAAGTGAAAAGCGGGGGAACCCACTCGCCACTCACGACTATCTACGTTCCAGTAT
>CAYPIG010000019.1:0-42284 GCA_964410705.1 uncultured Gallionella sp. | reverse complement strand
TGCTGGTAGAGACCGGGCATTTCGCTCTCGTGCTTGCGCTCCTCGTGGCGCTCGTGCAGGGCACCGTGCCGCTGGTCGGGGCGTCGGTCCGTAGCCGGCCGCTGATGGATCTGTCGCGATCTGCGGCATTGCTGCAGTTCGGGCTCGTGGCGCTCGCCTTCGCCATCTTTATGCACGCCCACATCGTGTCGGATTTCTCGGTGCGGAACGTGTTCGAGAATTCGAACACCGCCAAGCCGATGCTCTACAAGGTGGCTGGGGCCTGGGGCAGCCACGAGGGCTCGATGCTGCTGTGGTGCCTGGTGCTGACCGGCTACGGCGCGGCCATGGCGGTCTATGGCAAGGCCCTGCCGCCGCGCCTGCGGGCCTATGCGGTTGCCACCCAGGGCGCGCTGGGCGTGCTGTTCCTGGCCTACACCGTCTTCGCCTCCAACCCGATGGCCCGCCTGCTGGACGTCCCGGTCGAGGGGGCGTCGCTCAATCCGTTGCTGCAGGACCCGGCCCTGGCCTTCCATCCGCCGTTCCTCTACGCCGGCTATGTCGGCTTTTCGGTGGTGTTCTCGTTCGCCATGGCCGCCCTGATCGAGGGGCGGGTCGACGCGGCCTGGGCCCGCTGGGTGCGGCCCTGGACCCTGGCGGCCTGGAGCTTCCTGACCGTCGGCATCACGCTGGGCGCCTTCTGGGCCTATTACGAACTGGGCTGGGGCGGCTGGTGGTTCTGGGATCCGGTCGAGAACGCCTCCTTCATGCCCTGGCTGCTGGGCACCGCATTGATCCATTCGCTGGCGGTGACCGAGAAGCGCGGCGCATTCAAGAGCTGGACGGTGTTGCTGGCCATCGCCGCCTTTTCTCTGAGCCTTTTGGGCACTTTCCTGGTGCGCTCGGGCGTGCTGACCTCGGTGCACTCGTTTGCAGCGGACCCCAAGCGAGGCATCTTCATCCTGAGTTTCCTGGTGCTGGTGATAGGCGCATCGTTGCTGCTGTTCGCCTGGCGCGCACCAAAAGTGGGACTGGGCGGCAAATTCGACATGCTGTCGCGCGAATCGCTGCTGCTTGCTAACAACGTGCTGTTGTCGGTCGCATCCGCCTCCGTGTTCATCGGCACGCTGTATCCGCTGTTCATGGATGCATTAGGCTACGGCAAGCTGTCGGTCGGCCCTCCGTATTTCGAGGCGGTATTCGTGCCGCTGATGATGCCGATGGTGTTCTTAATGGGGCTGGGCCCGCTGGCGCGCTGGAAAAAAATGGCGCTGCCCGACCTTGCGCTGCGCGTACGCTGGGCTTTCGGCAGCGCACTGGCAACCGCCCTGATACTGCCGCTGACCATAGGAAAATTTCTGTCTCTCGAATCTTCCAAATGGTCGGTGATGATAGTACTGGGCCTGCTGATGGCGTTCTGGATCATCGCGACGCTGGTGGTGAGCTTGAAGCAGCGCTGGTCGGGTGAAGGAAGCTTCATACAGCGCGTCAAAAAGCAGAGCCTGAGCTATTACGGCATGCAGCTGGCGCATCTGGGCGTGGCTTTCTTCATCATAGGCGTGACGCTGGTCAAGGGCTACGAGACCGAGCGCGACGTGCGCATGAATGTAGGCGACACGGTGATGGCGGGCGGCTACGAATTCCGTTTTAACGGCGTGACCGAAAAGGAAGGCCCTAACTACATCGCCGGCATCGGCAGCGTCACGATCAGCCACGACGGCAAGGTCGTCGGCGAACTCAACCCCGAGAAGCGCCAGTACAATGTCTCCGGCATGCCGCTGACCGAAGCTGCGATTCAGACCGGAGTGTTCCGCGACCTCTATGTATCGCTGGGCGAGGCGATCCCTGAATCGGACGGCGCCTGGGCCGTGCGCGTCTACATCAAACCGTTCATCGACTGGATCTGGGCCGGATGTCTGTTGATGTCGCTGGGCGGCATCGTGGCGGTATCGGACCGTCGTTACCGCATACATAAAAAAACCGGTTCTCAGTCTTCGGTTACCGGTTCATTGCAGGAGCAAGCATCATGATGCGTTTCATACTTCCGTTTGTCATTTTCGTCGTCCTGTCGGTGTTTCTCTACAAGGGACTGGGACGCGATACCCGCGAAGTCCCCTCGCCGCTGGTAGGAAAAGCCGCGCCCGCCTTCGTGCTGCCGCAGCTCTCCGAACCGGAAAAGAATTTCTCGCCAGCCGAGATGAAGGGCAAAGTCTGGCTGCTCAACGTATGGGCATCGTGGTGCGGCGCCTGCAAGGACGAACATCCGGTGCTGATGGCGCTGTCACAACAGAACATCGTTCCCGTGATCGGTCTGGACTACAAGGACAAGCGCGAAGACGGCGAGATGACGCTAAGAAAGGCGGGCAACCCGTACAACCTGGTGATCGCGGACAAGGACGGCAAGGTCGGCTTTGACTACGGCGTCTATGGCGTACCGGAGACCTATGTGATAGACAAGAACGGCATGATCGCCTACAAGCTGATCGGAGCGCTGACCGCACAGAATCTGCGCGAGACGATACTGCCCATGGTCGCGGAGTTGCAAAAGAAATGAGATATCTGACTATTTTGCTGTTATGCCTGTTGCCGACCTTTTCTTTTGCAGGGGTCGCCAAGGACATCGCCGATGATCCGGTGATGGAACGCCGCATGATGCTGCTGGCCGAAAAGGTGCGCTGTCTGGTCTGTCAGAGTGAACCGGTATCCAACTCTCACTCCGACTGGTCCAACGATGTGCGTCAGATCATGCGCGACAAGATGAAGGCGGGCGCGACCGATCAGGAAATACTCGATCTTTTGGTCGAGCGTTTCGGCAAGTCGGTGCTGTTCGATCCGCCCGTGGACAAGGAAACCATGCCGCTTTGGGCAGCCCCGTTTGTTTTGCTGGTGCTGGGCGGAGTATTTCTGGTATTCCAGCTGAAAAAGCGCAATGAAACCGTTGCGGAAGCCGAACTGTCCGCTGTAGACGAAAAAAAGGCGGCCTCCTTGCTGAATGAAACGAATTCGAAAGACACTCAAGCATGACCTTATTCTGGACCTATTGCGCGGCGCTGCTGGCTGCCGCGCTGCCATTTGTAATCTGGCCTTTATGGCGCAAATCGGCAACAAGCAACGACGTGCTGCGAGATGCGGCCAATCTGGAAATATTGCGCGACCAGGCGAATGAACTCGAAGCGGATCTGAACAACAGCCTGCTCACTCAGGAGGCATTCGAACAGGGCCGACGCGAGCTTCAGGTACGCCTGCTCGACGAGGTTAAGTCTACCGATGCGCCGACAACAGTCACCCGCAACCCTTCCCGGGTGCTGGCCATAGCACTAGCCGTGCTGATTCCGCTGACCAGCGTTTCCCTCTATACCCTGCTGGGAAATTCGCGCGCGCTGCTGCCCCAGCAGCAGAATGAAGGCGCAGAAGGCTTCGGCGTGCTGCGTTCTGAAGCCGCGCTGCAGGAACTGGAAGCGAAGCTGGTGAAGATGCCTGAGAATCCCGATGGCTGGATGATGCTGGCGCGCTCCTACACCGAACTGCAGCGCTACGCCGATGCCGTGCGCGCCTACGAGCAACTGGTCAAGCTGGTTCCCAACGAAGCTCAGTTGTGGACCAACTATGCCGATGCGATGGCGATGGCTAATAATCAGTCCTTGCTGGGCGAGCCCACCAAACTGATCAACAAGGCGCTCTCGCTGGAACCTGACAACACCACCGCACTGGCGCTGGCAGGCTCATCCGACATGGAGCGGGGCGACTATGTCGCCGCCATCACCCACTGGCAAAGACTCGTCAGCCTGCTGCCGCCCGATTATCCGCAGATCCAGATGATCCACGACGGCATCGCTCAGGCGCGCGAATATCTGTCGCAACAAAAGGGTGGTCGTGAGTTGCTTGCCAAACTGCCCAAAGACAGCGCTCCTGCCAAACCAGTCGCCGATCCTGCGCTGGCGATTACCGGAAAAGTATCGCTCAGCCCCGCCCTGCTGGCTAAGACCTCGCCCGAAGATTTCGTCTTCATTCTGGCGCGGGCGGCGGAAGGCCCCAAGATGCCGCTGGCGGTGATCCGCAAGCAGGTCAAGGATCTGCCGATGGAATTTACGCTGGACGACAGTATGGCGATGCAGCCACAGATGAAACTCTCCGGCTTCGACAAGGTCGTGGTGCTGGCACGGGTTTCAAAATCCGGCACGCCGATGGCGCAGCCGGGCGATCTGGAAGGTTCTGCAGGCACCGTCAAACCGGGCAGCAAAGGCCTCAGCATCAACATAGATGCTGTCGTAAAATAGCGCAAAACGGCATCTTAAGATGCCGTTTTTCATTCTGCAGCCAGATCAGATCAAAGGCGGCTGGCATGGGCACAGCAAGAGGGGAAATCTGCTCACAACGAGAAATTGTAAGACCTGAATGGATGCTGCTGGATGGGTATTTGGTGTCCTCGACAGGAATCGAACCTGTAATTGCCCCTTAGGAGGGGGCGGTTATATCCATTTAACTACGAGGACAGCACGCGCATTGTAACGGAAATACGCTGTAATCTAAACCCTCACGCTGGTATCATGCGCGCCTGTTGAAAAATACGGTTAAAAGAGGGTGCAAAATGAAATGGTTAGCCGTTGTGGCCGCAATGATTATTTTCGCGGCGTTATTCGTTGCGCGCGCGGCGCGCGCCACAGAGTTGCCCGAAATCGGCCAGATGGCACCCGACTTCAACCTGCCCGATCAGCACGGAGCCTCCCACTCACTGCAAAAATACCGGGGAGGCTGGGTAGTGCTTTATTTCTACCCCAAGGATGACACACCCGGCTGCACTCAGGAGGCCTGCGCCTTTCGGGACGACCTACATCAACTGACGGAACTGGGCGCACAGGTGATAGGCATCAGCGTGGATGAAAATCATGCCGATTTTGCCAAAAAATATCACCTGCCCTTTCCATTGCTGTCGGACAAAGACGGTGTGGTCGCAAAAAGCTACGGCGCTCTGCTGGATCTGGGCGTGATCAAGCTGGCGCGCCGTTTCACCTTTTTGATCGATCCGCAGGGAAATATCGGCCGCGACTACCTGACCGTCGACACCTCGCGCCACTCGAAAGAAATCATAGAAGACTTGAAAAAACTGACCATGGAGAAAACATAATGCTGCCTCGTATCAATCTTTTTATTGCCTGGTTCCTGATCCCACAGACTCTGGCGATGGGTTTTGTGGCCTTCGCAGGCCGCATGCTGCTGGAAATTCTGGGCGTTAATACACAGGAAGGCGACATACCCGGCCGCCTGGTCGGCGCCGTGCTGCTATTTGGCGCTGTTTATCTTGTACAACATCTGCGCGGTTCTCTGGCACCAAAAGGCAACCCCAAAGGCAAGGGTTTTGGCTTCGGTCAGAAACTGGTGCTGTCAGCCAATGTGCTCGCCTCACTGTTCTGCATTTACCAGTTCAGCCAGTTTTCCATTCAGAGTCACGATCTGAAACTGGTGCTGGGCGGTTTTACCGATGCTTTCGGTTACTGGGTCATGGCGCTTTGGGTAATCGGCTTCTCCTTCCTGTACCAGTCCGCGCTTCCTCAATCCACGCTCTCTGAAAAATAATGCCCTACATCACACTCAATAATGCAAGTCTGGCCTTCGGTCATGTCGCCCTGCTCGACCATACCGATTTTCAACTCGACGAGGGCGAGCGCGTAGGCCTAATCGGCCGCAACGGCGGCGGCAAGTCCAGCCTGATGCGTGTGCTGGCGGCACAGAGCAATCTGGACGACGGCCAGGTGTGGCGTCAGCCTTCCGCTCGCATCTGCTATGTCAGCCAGGAACCGGTACTCGATGCCGAAGACAGCGTATTCGATGCGGTTGCCAAAGGCCTGGGACCCTTGCAGAAGCTCTTGCACGACTATCATCATGTTTCGCATCAGCTGGGCGAACCGGATGCCGATTACGACACACTGCTCGAAGAGATGCAGCACCTGCAAACACAGCTCGAAGCACAGGACGGCTGGTCGGTACAGACCAGAATCGAGACGGCGATTGCCAAACTGGATCTTGATCCTGATCGTCTGGTGGGAAACCTGTCCGGCGGACAGCGCAAGCGCGTGGCACTGGCACAGGCGCTGGTTACCGAGCCCGATGTGCTGATACTGGACGAACCGACCAATCATCTGGATTTTTCTTCCATAGACTGGCTGGAAGGTCTCTTGAACAACTTCACCGGCAGCGTGCTGTTCGTCACCCACGACCGGCGTTTCCTTGACAACGTCGCAACCCGCATCGTCGAACTCGACCGCGGCAAGCTTTCCGGATTCCCCGGAAACTTTTCAGCCTATCTGGCCATCAAGGAACGCATGCTGGCCGATGAAGCGGTGGTCAACGCGAAATTCGACAAGGTGCTGGCTCAGGAGGAAGTCTGGATACGTCAGGGTGTCAAGGCACGCCGCTGCCGCAACGAGGGACGCGTACTGCGTCTTGAGCAGCTGCGGCGCGAACGCGCAGCGCGACGCGAAAAGGTAGGCAAAGTCGAAATGACGGTCGACACCGGCGAGCGCTCAGGAAAACTGGTCGCTGAACTCTCCAATGTGAGCAAGACCTATGGCGAACGCACTCTGATCAAAGATTTTTCATGCCGCATCCAGCGCGGCGACAAGATCGGCCTGTTAGGCCCCAACGGGGTGGGCAAGAGCACGCTGCTCAAGATCATACTGGGCGAAATTGAGGCCGACAGCGGCACCGTAAAATTGGGAACCAAGATGTCCGTCGCCTATTTCGACCAGTTGCGTGAACAACTCGATGAAAACCTGACGCTGGCCGATACGATCAGCAAGGGTTCGGATTTCATCGAGATCGCCGGTCAGCAAAAGCACGTGATCAGTTATCTGGGCGATTTTCTGTTTCCACCGGAACGCGCACGCTCTCCGGTAAAAAGCTGTTCGGGCGGGGAGCGCAACCGTCTGCTGCTGGCACGCCTGTTTACCCAGCCTGCCAACGTGCTGGTTCTGGACGAGCCGACCAACGATCTGGATATCGAGACGCTGGAGTTGCTCGAAGAGCTGCTGGCCAATTACGATGGCACGCTGTTTCTGGTCAGCCATGACCGGGCTTTCCTGGACAATGTGGTCACGCAGGTGATCGCCTTCGAAGGGGATGGCAAGCTGCAGGAATATGTCGGCGGATACGAAGACTGGGTAAGGGTCAAAAAATATCAGGAGTCGCTCGCACAGGCCAAACCGGCCTCCACCCCGCCCCGCCCCGCCGCAGCGGTCGAAAAACCCAAGCCTGCAAGCAAACTCAGTTACAAGGAAGCAAAAGAGCTAGAGGAATTGCCACAGCGCATCGAAGCACTGGAACAGGAGCAGATCGACATCGCCGCGCACCTGGCAGACGGCACGATCTTTCGAACCGATGCCAAGCGCGCCAAGCAACTGCAAGGCCGCAGTGAAGCCATAGAGGAAGAGGTATTGCAGATCATGGCGCGCTGGGAAGAGCTGGAAAAGCGCGGCTAAACCCGCCATCAGGGGCGGCAGCGCCCCTGTTTCTCAAACCAGTAGACCACGTTTCCCGCGACCACAATGCTGCCGGAAACGATCGCACTGGCGGCAGCGGTCGCGGTAGCCGCAGCCAGTATGGCAACACAGGACTCACGGTTGCAGTGATTGATCGCCGCAATCTGCACCGGTTCCAGTTCCATATGTTTGGAACTTATTTTGCATTCCGCGTCATAAACCTCTGTCGTTCTGGGCAGATAAACGCAAGACTGCAGCAGCAGCGAGATGATCAGCAGTCTCACACAGCCCGAAAAGCGCAAACGGTTCAGGATAGACATCATGGATGCGCACAATCCGGAAAAAAGCCCCGCAAAAAGCGGGGCTGTTATTACTTGCTTTCGGTCTCGGCTTGCTGCTGCCATTTTTCGTAACATTCCAGACCGCAGAAGTGCGCAACGTAATCGGCAACTTCGGGCGTAACCGCATCTGAAACCGGCACTTCCTTGAGGCAAATCTCGCATGAAACCAGTTCGTTTTCGGTGTTATCCATGATCTGACTCCTCGTTATGTTGACGAATGATGCCTGACAAGAGTAACCGGGAATTAAACGAACCGCAAGCTGTCAGCGCGAAGTGCAAGCAAAAATGTCCGCTGGCGATAAAACGCCAACTCTAACAGCAGATCCATCAGGGAGCTGCCATGAGCTTGAAAGTTTGTATGCCCAGCACCGTCATCACTAGAGAACCGCCTAAATGCGATGCGATGATGACCGTCCCCCAGAGATACTGGCCGCGCATCAGCAGCGTGACCGTTTCGGCCGAAAAAGTTGAAAAAGTGGTAAGCCCGCCTAAAAATCCGGTGATGATCAACAGACGCCACTCGGGCAGGATCGCAGGGTTCTGCATAAAAAAGGCGATGGCCAGACCGATCAGATAACCGCCGACCAGATTGGCGCTGAGCGTGCCTAGCGGCAGTTCGGGCAACAGCGGATTAAGCCAAAGTCCCAGACCCCAGCGCAGCCAGGCGCCGATGGCCGCACCGGCTCCTATGGCAATGAACGAGGAGATCATTACGCGATCACCCTGACCGGCGCAAAGCCGCCGCCTGAGGTTCTGAAGTTGGTCGTCTGCCCCTGATACAGGCGTGCTGCCAGCAGCTGAATTTCCCCGTTGTAAACGTAACAGCGCACATCGTATTTGAGCGACACCCCCTCGCTGATGCATCGCTCCCCGGGAGAGGCCAGTTGCTGCGCGACATAATCCGATTGCAGGATTTCGCCGTAAACGCGGCGCGTCAGCTTATCGCCTCGATAGGCGCCACGACTGCCAAACCCGCTGCAAGGCTTGAAAAAAAGCTGTTTTCGCTCTCCCCACAGCGTTTCCTCAAGTTCAGGCTGCACGATAAAAGTGCGCGGAATTCCCGTCATCAGGGTTTCGATATCAGCCGCAGAGACTTCCAGTCTGCGCAGCGCTTCGGCATCGGTCAGAAAAGCCAGATGGCGCTTGTCGGCATAACGCGCGTAATGATCCGGATTCGGAGTCAGAACAACGAGCTTTCGCTGCCAGGCATCCCGCAGCAGCGGATATTTTTCCAGCGAAAAATCGGTCAGGCGGTTGTAGATCAGATCGATCTTCTGACCATCAACATACAACAGGCCCTGCTCCGCCGTCAGTTGCGCAGGATCGGCGATAAAGGCGCGAATTCCTGCACGCTCGAACATCTGCTGCGCCAGCTTAAATTCCGGATACAGAAATTGCGTTTCGGGTTGTTCATCGAGGATGGCGACGAGTTTTAACGGCCCTGCCGGGCATTCGGAACGGAACATTTCGACAAAAACCGCATCGAGATCATCCATCGCCACGGCTGTGCCCGGCAGATCGGCATGGCGCTGGGAATCCTGCAGCAGCGCATTCAAAAAAGCGCCGCCTGCGTTGGTGTTGATTTCGATCAGGTGCACCCCCTCATCGTTCAGGTGAAAGTCGTAGCCGTAAAAAACGCCCTGAGCCGCTTCCACACTGTTGTTGGCCTGACCTTTATTGACCACCCGACCTACGGCTGATATCACCTGTTTCATTTTCTGCAGCTGCTGCGCATCGATGAACAGAGGGACCCCGGCAAAACATCCGGCCATGCGCTCATACCATGCTTCGCCTTGCGCCTTCAGGGCGCGCAGCAAAGCGGCCTCGTCCAGCCGCACATTCGCATCGCCGTTGAGCCTTTGAGCCTGGTTCATTGACCACCCAGCAATTTGGCTTTGAGATCTTCCTGGGCAGGATCGCTGCCCAGCCAGACGGAAAGCAGCACGCTGTACAAAGAAGAGCCTGCAATTGTCCCGCGCAAAACATCGTTCACATAGATCCGCGTACCTATGCCCGGCAGATAATCGTAGCGCAGGGTGTCGCCCTTTTTCAAAAACTCCATCCGGTGACCGATCGCATCGAAATCAAACAACTCACTCTTCAATGAGAGCAAGGTATCATCGCTGTTATTTCTTTCCATCGCACGCTGCAGACCGTACAAAAGATCTTCGGCGCGTATATCATCCAGCAGATAAAGGGCGATGCGTTTTTCCCCCGTATCGTTGAGCACACTCGCCGCACTGAATTTTTTGGTGTTTAAATACAGCGCTGTCACATACAAGTCGAAGATAAACTTGCGTCTCACCCCGACGCCATTCAATACCAGGTTGCTGTTACCCACATGCACAACATCGGGGACTTTCACCCCGACCAGATCGACGGCTTGCGCAAACTGACTCAGACACAACAACGCAATCAATACAATTTTTTTCATCGCCACCCCGGAAATTACAAAGCTTCAAATATACCCGCAGCGCCCATACCCGAGCCTATGCACATCGTGACCATCCCGTATTTGAGCCCTTTTCGCCTCATGCCGTGCAACAGGGTTGCCGTGCGTATCGCTCCGGTCGCGCCCAGCGGATGCCCCAGCGCAATGGCGCCTCCCAGAGGATTGATCAAATCCGGATCAAGGCCCGCCTCCTTAATCACCGCCAGCGTCTGCGCGGCAAAAGCTTCGTTAAGCTCTATCCAGCCCATCTCGCGCAGCGTCAATCCCGCACGCTTTAACGCAGCCGGAATCGCCACCACCGGCCCTATTCCCATAAACTCTGGTGCGACCCCCGCCACAGCATGACTCAGAAACTTGCCCAGCGGGGTGAGATTGTAACGCCTCATCGCGGATTCCGAACACAGCAACAGTGCTGCTGCGCCATCCGACATCTGAGAACTGTTGCCTGCGGTAACCGAACCGTTCTGGACAAATACCGTTTTGAGCCGGGAAAGCGCCTCGATTGAAGTATCCGCCCGGGGTCCCTCATCCTGTAGCGCTTCGCGCATTTTAACCGACACCATGCGGCTGTTCAGATTGGGCAATTGTTCGGATATACGGTAAGGCGTGATTTCATCCTCAAATTCACCGTTGTTAATCGCAGACAGCGCGCGCAGATGACTGTGGAGAGCGAATTCGTCCTGATCCTCGCGCGATATTTTCCACTTTGCTGCGACACGTTCCGCCGTTAACCCCATGCCGTAGGCGATGCCGTAATGTTTTTCAAATAGAGCCGGATTGAACGCCAGCTTGTTGCCCATCATGGGAACCATGCTCATGCTCTCTACCCCGGCGGCGATCATCACATCGGCCTCCCCCAGGCGGATGCGGTCGGCGGCCATCGCCACCGCCTGCAAGCCCGAGGCGCAGAAGCGGTTGACCGTCATTCCCGGCACAATATCCGGCAGACCGGCCAGCAGCAGCGCAATGCGCGCCACATTCAAACCCTGCTCGGCCTCCGGCATCGCACAGCCTGCGATCACATCGTCTATCGCACCGGGATCGAGGTCTGGCGCCTGCGCCAGCAAGCTCTTTATGACATGCGCCAGCAGATCATCGGGTCGGGTGTTACGGTACATGCCGCGCGGCGCCTTGCCCACCGGCGTGCGGGTCGCGGCAACGATATAGGCTTCCTGGACTTGACGGCTCACGACATTCTCCTGGTTGATTCCGATAGCATGACCCGGCTCTATGCCTCGACGCCACGTGCAATTAGCTTGAAATTCTCGCTGAGCATCTGCACCCGTTCAGCAAGTGACTCATCCGGGAATACCATCCCCTGCAAGGCATCCATAAAATTCGGTGTCGCCAGCAATGCACTGCACCGGTCTGCCAGATAGTGCTGCAATTCGATTTGGCTCAAAGCAATCTCCCCAATGATTTCCGGCCTGCCATCCAGCACATTGATGATGTCCTCCAGATGACCCAGTCGCCAGCGACAGATAGGTGCATCCTCGGACATATCACGCTTGAAACCCAGCTCTATAAACTCTTCTTCCAACTTGTGATAGCCAGCCAGCGCGGCAACCTGCGCAACTAAGTCCACATCATAAGTTACCCGTGTAGGTGCTGCCGCCGTATCGGTCAGCAACAAATCCACTGCACAGCCACCCACGAACACCAGTTGCTTTCGCAAATCTCCGAGCGCATGCGCCACAAGCTCCACTTTCGCCACATTTGGATGGCGCGGCTTCACTGAAAAAATGCCTCCAATAATTTTTGCGCAGCGGCACGTTCACGAGCCTGCCCGCAGCGCAACGCATCAAACAATGAAAGAATAGCGTATAACCGTTCATCCTTGAGCACCGCCATTGGCACTGAAGGATACAAAGGGATCAGACTCAATCCTCGCACAGCCCCCTTGGGGTGCGACCACACGGGCACAGGGTCATCGGTGGGCGCAATCACCTCGTTCAGCGGCACAGCTGCATAGCCAGTCGGCACACCTCTCGTTAGCGAACCCCACACCGGCGGAAAAGCATACTTTGCGCCATAAAGCAAAAACTCGCGCAACTGCGTCTTGAGTAGCACCGGACGCCGATCCTGAAACATCACAAGCTGCGACATAGCCGCGCGCTTTAACGCGCCATGCACCCCAGATACCGCCAAACCCGTTTGCTCCGCCAATTCGGGATAGCCGACACTACCTTCGCCACGACTCAACAACGCCAATAAGACGTAAAGGTCTTGCGGCTTGAGGGCAACTTGTCGGTTACTAATCTTTGCCATATTCTTTATTCATGAAACAAGAATGGATTTTATAATACCATATTAGTAAAAGAATATTAGTCAATATTCTCATTTCAAGAATTGAGAATATAAAATCCTGCCGACAAAGGCAGATAATCAGTTTCTCAGCGCCTTGCCGTGTTTCAACATGTGCTCAATACGCGCCTGAGTCTTACCGGTGGCCAGCAGTTCCATGAAATTCTTCCGTTCCAGATCAAGCAGCCATTGCTCGTCGACCAGAGAACCGGCTTCTACATCCCCCCCACAGAGGGTCTCGGCGACGCGACAGCCGATTTCGTAATCGTGCTCTGAGATGAAGCCGCCCTCCTTCATGTTGATCATCGCAGCATTCAGCGTTGCGATGCCGGTGCGCCCGGCAACCGCGATCTGGCGCGGATGCAGCGGCGGACGGTAAGCCGTGACGGTGAGTGCTCTGGCTTCTTCTTTAGCGACATGCAGCAATTCGAAACGGTTCATCACGATGCGATCCTGAGCTCTCAGATAGCCCATCTCGCGCGCCAATTCGGCGCTCTTGGCAACTTCTCCCATCGCGATGTTCTGAAAATAGCGCCTGACATAAGGAAAAACATCGATGCGATGTTCATTCGAAAATCGCTGCGCCTCGACTGATGCACGCAACGCCATCTCCTTGCAGCCTCCCCCGGCGGGCAGCAGCCCCACCCCGACCTCGACCAGTCCGATGTAGCTCTCAAGCGTCGCCACTATCCGGGAGCAATGTATCGCAAATTCGCAGCCGCCGCCCAGCGCCAGCCCGTCCACCGCCGCGATGGTCGGGATATAAGCATATTTCAACCGCTGCGAGACGCGCTGAAACTTCGCCACCACCGCCTCGACATGAGGCACATTGCCGGTGGCAGCATTGAACAACTCACCCAAGCCTCCGCCGCCTGCCACCGTATATTTGACGCGATTGGCCGCCTGCCTGAATTTATCGAACATGGATGCGTGAGCGGCAGGCTCCTGCACCCCTTGCATCAGCTGCAACAGGTTGGCGCCATAGGAAAACGGCGGCTCAGTCTGCCAGATAATCAACGCGGAATAATTTTCCTCCGCCTCATCGATCGCGCGCAGCATATCGTCCAGCACCCCGTTACTGACCGTATGCATCTTGCTGTGCAGGCTGACGATCGCGATGCCATCGTTCATGTGCCACAGGCGCAGTTCGGCGGTCTCGAATATCGTCTCCCCGTAGTGCACCGTTTCACCCTGCAAACGGTCCGGAAAAAGCTGGCGCCGGTAGACGGGAAGAGGACTGCGCGGTTGAAAACAAGTCACGGCGGGGCTGAACGAACCCTCATTGCTGTGCACGCAGGATCGGTCAGCTGCGGTAACCCAGAGCGGCAGCGGAGTATCGGCCATGGTTTTGCCAGAGGCAATGTCGAAAGAAATCCAGCCTGTCACCTGCTGCCAGCCCGCCGCCTGCCAGATTTCGAAAGGGCCCATGTCCCAGCCGAATCCCCAGCGCACCGCAAAGTCCAGATCGCGCGCATTGTCGGCGATGGTGTGCAAATGCAGCGCACAATAGTGGAACACATCCCGGAACACCGCCCAGAGAAACTGGGCCTCAGGATGCGGACAGCCGCGCAATCCGGCGAGTTTTTTCGCCCAGTTCCGTTCGCGCAAAATCTCTTTCACATCATCGTCTATCTTTGCATCCGACAGCCGGTACGCTTTGGTGTGCAGATCGAGCACATGTATTTCTTTACCTATCTTCTGATAAATACCGCGCCGGGTTTTCTGGCCGAGCGAGCCTTGATCCACCAGATAGGAAAACCAGGCAGGCAGCTCGAAATGTTTATGCCAGGGATCATCGGACAGATTTTCGCGCATGGTGTTGACTACATGGGAAAAAACATCGAGACCGACGATATCGAGCGTTCTGAAGGTCGCACTCTTGGGTCGGCCCAGATAACGTCCGGTCAGCGCATCGACCGTGTCGAAACCGAGATTGAAAGCCGCCGCATGGTGGCGAGTGGCGAGCATCGAGAACACGCCGATGCGGTTGGCGATGAAGTTCGGCGTGTCTTTTGCGCGCACCACGCCTTTGCCCAGGGTGGATACCAGAAAGGTTTCCAGGCTGTCCAGCAGCAGTGCAGCGGTCTGTTTTGAGGGAATCAGTTCGACCAGGTGCATGTAGCGCGGCGGGTTGAAGAAATGAATGCCGCAGAAGCGATGCCGCAGATGTTCCGAGAACGCTTGCGCCAGTTGATTGATCGAAAGCCCCGAGGTGTTGCTGGCAAAGATCGCCTGTTCGCCGATGAAGGGAGCCACCTTGCCGTACAGATCGGCCTTGTAGTCCAGTCTTTCGGCGATCGCCTCTATCACCAGATCGCAATCGCACAACCATTCCAGATGCTGTTCGTAATTGGCGGCCTGAATAAAGGCGAGCCTTGCGGGACTCGACAGCGGCGCCGGATCGAGCTTCTTCAATCCTTCGAGCGCCCTGTGCACATTGCCGTTGGGCTCCCCCGCCTGATCGGGCAGCTCGAACAACAGGGTCTCGACGCCCGCATTGACGAAGTGCGCAGCGATCTGCGCCCCCATCACACCGGCCCCCAGTACCGCCACTTTACGGATACTCATGGCAAGACTCCAGAACAGAGTTTCAAAACGGGGAGGCGAACCTCCCCGCTGTCAACATCAAACAAACCTAGGGAAGCGCTAATTTATTCACACAAACTGTCGTTGCGAGCGAAGCGTGGCAATCCAGCATATTGATTTAAAATGCATTCTGGTTTGCCACGTCGCTATGCTCCTCGCAAAGACGATTTAATTAGCGCGTCCCTAAAAACTGTGCGCATACTGAACACTCAGGATATCCACGCTGTTGCTGGAATTTCCGACCAGGTAGCCTTTGCCTAGAAGATCGGGATTGGCCGCTGCACTCTGATTGAGCTGCGCCTTGCTAACAAACAGATGAGCGTAGCCAAAATCCAGCGTACTTCCCTTGCTCAGGCTGTACTGGCCGCCCACCGACAACCAGGTACGATCGGCGTCAGGAATACGTACCGTGCGATACTGGTCTGAAACCGGTGCCTGATCAAGGGCCACGCCCATGCGCGCCGTCCACGCATCGTTGTAATGATAGCTTGCTCCTGCTGAAACGCGCCAAGTGTCCTTCCATTTTTCAGGTGTTGCTGCACTCAGCGGGAGTCCGTTTGTTTTTAGCACATTAAGTTGCTGAAACACACTCCAGCCCGTCCAGGTCGCATCCGCCATCAGATCCCATTTATCGCTGATCTGGTGAAAACCGCTGACAGAGAACGAGTCTGGCATCGCAATTTCAAGCGTAACGGCCTGATCCGGCAAGCCGGCAGACAACAATGCAGGGCGATTGGCGAAACTGACCGTTCCGTTAAGGTTGTATTTGATGCGGGAGCGATAAGCCATGCCGATACGCTTATTTGGACCGAAATTGAACATGGCACCGAAATTGTATCCCCACGCGCTGTCGCTGCCTGTGAGCGTGCTGACTCCTTCTTTACCGGCCCCACCAATTGCTGCCAGTAATGGTGCACCACCGGCAGCAAATGCCGCTGCGCTGTAGTTGGTCACACCGCTTAGCTCGCCTGTAACGCGCTGATAATTCAGTCCCGCACCGATGCTGACAACTTCACTGAACTGGTAGGAGACAGAGGGGTTCAGATTGATGGTCTGCAGCTTGGATTTGACGCCCTGAAAACGCCCCATCCAGTTAGCATCGTACTGAGTCTGAAGGCCAAACGGCGCATTAATTCCCAGACCGATGTGAGTCTGTGGGCTGACTTCCATCGCAAAATAGGCGTTGGGAACCAAAGCCCAGCTCCCTGCATCGCCTCCAGTAGCCGTTCCTGCCGTCTGCAGCGGTGCCAGTCCCGTGACCGTTCCGGCAAATTTCGCCGATGGTTTGATCATATGAGCTGCCGCAACGATCTGTTTTCCCTGCAATCTTGACATACCGGCCGGATTGAAAAATATCGTCGAAGCATCCTCTGCGCTCGCCGCGCCCCCCGCAAACGCATTGCCCAAACCGCTGCCGCTTTGCTCGATCAGGGCAAATCCTGAAGAATGAGCGCCACCTGACATGACCAGCAATGCCACAGATACGTAAACCAGATTTCTTTTAAACACAGTGCCTCTCCCTCAAGATTTATGATTATAAAAACACCGCGCCTATACTTCTGCCGGTACAGGGCGCGGCTTACGATCCTCGTCAACAGCCACATAAGTGAGTGTCGCTTCGGTCACCTTCACGCAAACCGGTTTTTCCGGGTCGCGCTGTACATACACCTCGACATACACCGTGATCGAGGTGGTTCCTATCTTGTCGATATGCGCATAAAAACTGACGATATCGCCCATGAAAACCGGCTGCTTGAACAAAAAGGAATTCACGGCGACCGTTGCCACGCGGCCCCGGGCGCGATGCACCGCCGGAATGCTGCCTGCAATATCCACCTGAGCCATGATCCAGCCGCCGAACACATCCCCCGTGTAGCTGCAATCGGCAGGCATCGTCACCACGCGCAAAGTCGGCTGTCGTTCAGGCAGGCTGGTGAATTCGTCCACGTTAATGCCCCTCGTATAACTGCCTGATCTGCGGATAGAAACGCAGCGTCACTTCTTCGCGCTTGAGCTTCAGAGTCGGCGTCATCAAACCGTTTTCCAGGCTCCAGGCTTCACGCAGCAACAGCACGCGGTTGACTTTCGCATAGCCTGGAAAACCGCGCAGATTGCGCGCAATGCGCCGCAGCACCTTGGCCTCGATGCGGCTGTCCGTCAGCGCCTCGGGCATTTCTGGGCGAATGCCGACCTCCCTGGCAAAATGCAGCCAAACTTCCGAATTGAGCACGGCTATCAATACCAGATAAGGATGCGCTTCGCCGTATATCATCACCTGATCGAAAAGTGGATCATGCAGTATCGCCTGCTCCATGTCGCCGGGCGGAATTTTTTCGCCGTTGGACATCACGATGATTTCCTTGATACGGCCTGTGATGTAGACATGCCCCGACTCGGCGATATGCGCCACATCGCCGGTATGCAGCCAGCCCTCGTCGTCTATGGCGGCACGGCTCGCTTCGAGGTTGCGCCAGTAACCCATCATCACGTTCGGCCCCTTCACCTGCAGCTCGCTCTGCGCGCCCAGACGAAGCTGAACCTCGCGCAGCGGCAGACCTACGCTGTCAGGATAGTTGTTTTTCAATTGATTGGCGCAAACCACAGGGCTGGTTTCGGTCAGACCATAGCCTTGCACGACAGGCAAGCCCAGCCCGACAAAAACGCGCGACACTTCGGATGAAAGGGCGGCCCCCCCGCTGATCGCCGCACGCAATCTTCCCCCCAGCTTATCCAGCACCTTTTGCGCCACCAGCTTTTGCAGCAGCGGCCAGAGCAGGAACGAGGCCTGCCAGCCGCCTCTTCCCTGTTCATGTTCGAAGCGGGCCCAGCCAGTTTCCACCGCAAAATGGAAAATTCGGCGGCCAAATTTCGGCCCGTCTTCGAGTTTGCCTCTGATCGCACCGTAGATACGCTCAAAGATGCGCGGAACCGCAATCAGCAGAGTAGGACGGATGGCCTGCAAGTCTTCAGAGAGCAGTTGCACCGAACGCGCAAAGGCGACGGTGGCGCCCGCCATCACGGTCAGGTAATAGCCCAGCGTACGCTCGAAAGTGTGCGATAGCGGCAAAAAAGACAACAAAAGATCGTCCTGACTGACCGAAAAAGCATCCAGACAGGCATGCGCATTGCTCAGCATGTTCGCATGGCTCAGCATCACGCCCTTGGGCTTGCCGGTGGTGCCGGAAGTGTAAATGATGCTGGCAAGCTCGTTGCCGTCGCAGGCAACAGCATTCATCAGTTCAGCAAAACCGGGCAGAAATTTCGCCGCCGTAACCAGACCCGACTCGACTGCCAGATTCTCGACGCTGATGAAACAGGCCACGCCTGCCATCTGCTCACGCACCGTGCGCAGCCCCTGCCACTGCTCAGCCGACTCAAAAAGCAGCACTTTGGCATCCGAATCGTTGACGATATAGGCGATATTATCGGGTCTATCCACGGTGTAAAGCGGAACGGTGACCAGCCCCAGCGACATGGCGGCCTGATCAAAGGCTATCCAGACCGGACAGTTGCGCAACATGATCGCGACGCGATCCCCCCGCTGCAAGCCCAGCCCTGCCAGCGCAGCCTGCCAGCGTGCAACTTCAGCCGCCATCTGCTGCCAGGTGAAATCACGCCAGGCATTCTGCTCAAAATGACGGTAAGCAACCTTGCCTGAGGACAGGCGCACACGTTCGAGAAACAGGCCATACAGCGTCCCCGCCTGTTCGGGTGTAATCACATCAGCCATCTATTCATCCCCGCTGCTCAATAAACAGATCGCCGCATAACGGCGTACCTGCACATACCGCATATTGCTCAAAATCGCTGTATCCCGCCTGGCGCAACACGTCTTCATCGATATAAAACTGTCCGCTGCCTCTGGACGTCAAAATGTGCCAGGCGGCATCGGCCACGATGGCGGGCTTGCGCGAAGCCTGCCATATTTCCTGCGGAAAGTTGTATTTTATCGCCGCCGTCGCAATCGTCGTCTTAGGCCAAAGACAGTTGACCGAAATCTGGGGAAACTCCTGCGCCATCCCCAACGCACAAAGGCTCATGCCGTATTTTGACAGAGTATAGGCCAGATGTGGCGCCAACCAGCGCGCATCCAGACTGAGCGGCGGCGACATCGTCAGTATATGCGGATTATCGGCCGATTTCAGATGCGGAATACAGGCCTGCGACATCAAAAAAGTCGCGCGCATGTTCACATCCCACATCAGATCCAGTTTTTTGGCCGAAGTGACCATGGTTGGCGTCAGGCTGATCGCACTGGCATTGTTGACCAGGACATCGATGGCACCGAAATACTCCACCGTTTTGGCAACGACCGACCGTATCGCCCCCTCATCGCGCACATCGAGTTCCAGCGGCAGCGCCTGCCCGCCTGCGGCTGCGACCTCCCCGGCTACGGTATGGATCGTACCTGGCAGCTTGGCATGCGGCTCGGTCGTTTTGCCGGTGATGACCACTTTCGCACCATCCTGCGCACAGCGCAACGCAATCTCGCGCCCGATGCCGCGCGTAGATCCCGTGATCAGAACGACTTTGTTTCGCAGATCATTCATTGCTCGGATCGTACATGTTCGATCACGGTTTCATATGCGCGGCTCAAATCCACCTCACCGGTCTGCAGTTGCCCGGGGGCGAAATCGTCGACCATGATGACCTTACGGCGCAACTCATAGTCTCGCCGGAGTTGCATCGCCTCTTCACCTGAAATAAATCCGGTTTTACGTGCCTCTTCGTAGCGCTGTAACTCGTCGCGAGCCACGATGCGTCCTTCTTTTCTTGCGATGTTCAGGCTGGCATGCAAAGACTCGTTTTGCAACGCACAAAGCAGTGCCGCCTCCAAAGCCCCCACCGCATCGGATTCCACCTCGGGCACGTAGATGCCGGCGGTTAAGCGATCGCGCGCCACACCCGGGGTCATCAATAACGCCGCGACTTCATGACCCAGTTTGTCCGAAGGGGGATTCAACCTTTTGCCCAGCGGAAATATCAATGCACTCAAAAGCATGCGCACCGCGATATTCGGAAAATTCTGTATCACGCCCGCCAGCGCCTGCTGTATTTTGTAGAGCGCATCCTCTATCGCCCACTGCACCAGCGGCAAATCTTCCATCGGTCGCCCGTCGTCGGCAAAACGCTTGAGCGTCGCCGAACACAGATAAAGCAGGCTCAGCACATCTCCCAGACGAGCCGACAACATCTCGCGGCGTTTCAATGTTCCGCCCAGCACCGCCATCGCCACATCCGCGCTCAGGGCGAAAGCCGTAGAAAATCGCGTCATCTGCTGGTAATAGCGGCGGCACTCCCCCCCCTTGGGCACCGGAATGGCGCGCCACGCACCAAGACCAAACACGAAGCTGCGCGCGGTATTGCAAAGTGCGAAACCGATATGGCCGAACAGCGCATCATCGAATAGATGCAGCGCCTTTTCGTGATCCGTCTCACGGGCAGCGGCCACTTCCTTCAAAACATAGGGGTGGGAGCGTATCGCTCCCTGACCGAAGATCATCAGGGTACGCGTCAGTATGTTTGCGCCCTCCACCGTAATGCCGATCGGCGCCTGCTGATAAAAACGTCCCAGATAATTGTCAGGTCCCAGACTGATACCCTTACCGCCATGCACATCCATCGCATCGTTGATGACGATGCGCCCGCGCTCGGTGGCATGGTATTTGACGATCGCCGAGATCACCGAGGGTTTTTCCCCCATATCGACGGCCAGCGCCGTGAATGACCGCGCGGCGTCCACCATATAGGTGTGAGCCCCGATGCGAGCCAGCGCCTCCTCCACCCCCTCGAACTTGCCTATCGGCATATTGAACTGATTGCGCACCCGGCAGTAAGCGCCACTGGTGCGCGCAGCCAGCTTCATCGCTCCGGCACTGCTGGCTGGCAAGGAAATCGCCCGCCCCGCCGCCAGACACTCCATCAGCATGCGCCAGCCCTGTCCGACCCGCTCCACGCCGCCGACCAGATAGTCGAGCGGAACAAATACATCCCTTCCTTGAGTCGGGCCGTTCAGAAAAGCCGCATTGAGCGGAAAATGACGACGGCCTATCTGCACGCCCTGAGTATCCGTCGGGATCAGAGCGAGGGTGATACCGCGCTCGACTTCCCCGCCTAGCAATTGATCCGGATCGTAAAGTTTGAATGCAAGACCCAGCAAGGTAGCGGCCGGCGCCAGCGTAATGTAGCGTTTATCCCAGTTAAGGCGGATACCCAGCACACCTTTTTTCCCGGCGAAAATCCCCTTGCAGACCACACCGGTATCGGGAATGGCTCCTGCATCTGAACCCGCATAAGGCCCCGTCAGCGCAAAGCACGGAATCTCCTGACCGCGCGCCAGACGGCGCAGATACCTTTTCTTTTGCGCTTCCGTACCGTAATGCAGCAGTAACTCGGCAGGCCCCAGGGAATTGGGCACCATCACCGTCACCGCTGCCGTCCCGCTGCGCGAGGCGATCTTGGCGATCACCGCAGAATGCGCCTGGGCCGAAAATTCAAGTCCGCCGTATTCTTTGGGTATGATCATCCCGAAGAAACCTTCATCCTTGAGATATTTCCAGACCCCGGGCGGCAAATCGGTGCGATGGTGGGTGATTTCCCAGTCATCCAGCATGGAACAAAGCGCCTCCACCTGAACGTCCAGAAATTCCTGCTCGCGCTCGGTGAGGCCGCATTTAGGATAGGAGAGCATCTTGTCCCAGTCGGGATGCCCGCTGAACAGCTCGCCATCCCACCATACTGTACCTGCATCGATCGCCTCCTGTTCGGTGGAAGAGATCGGCGGCAACACCTTACGAAATAATTTGAGGACAGTGCCGCTTACCAAAGTGCGGCGTAAAAAAGGGACGCCAAACAGCACGATGACCGAAAACAGCAGAATATAGATCAGTTGCAACACCGTCTCAGACAGACGCGCCTGTATGGCAAGCACGGGTACCATCACCATCAGGGCCAATATCCAGCTGACGACTGTCGCACGAAAAAAGGCCAGCAGAATGAACACGGTCAGCGCAGCCAGTATGGTTAACAACATTTTATTTCTCCTCTTGCGCCACGCTATTTTGGGTACATTGGGCGGATCTCATCAGCCGATTGATCGCATGCAACTGTTTGGGGAAATCACTCTCACTCATGGCACCCTCGCTTTAAGTTAGCGCATCCGTTCAACCGCCTGCTCGACCCGCTCCACCGCAAAGATCTCCATCCCGGGAATCGACTGCCGCGGCGCATTGGCCTTAGGGATGATAGCCGATGTAAAGCCCAGTTTGGCGGCTTCCTTCAAACGCTCCTGCCCCCGTTGCACCGGACGCACTTCACCTGCCAGCCCCACCTCGCCAAACACCACCATTTTTTCCGGCAGCGGCTTGTTGCGCAATGAGGACACCATAGCCAGTATTACGGCAAGATCGGCGCCGGGCTCGGTGATCTTCACCCCGCCCACCGCGTTGATAAACACATCCTGATCGAAACAGGCAATTCCGGCATGACGATGAAGAACGGCAAGCAACATCGCCAGGCGATTCTGCTCCAGACCCAGCGACAGGCGCTTTACATTCGGGCTGTGCGCCTCGTCCAGCAACGCCTGTATCTCGACCAGCAAAGGACGAGTCCCCTCCTGAGTCACCATCACGCATGAACCTGCCACCTGAGCGCCGTGCTGTGACAAAAACATCGCCGAAGGATTGCTCACCTCGCGCAAGCCCCGCTCTGTCATGGCAAAAACGCCCAGCTCGTTCACCGCCCCGAAACGGTTTTTAAAGGCGCGTATCAGTCGAAAACTCGAATGAGTGTCCCCCTCGAAATACAGCACGGTATCGACGATATGCTCCAGCACGCGGGGGCCGGCCAGCTCCCCCTCCTTGGTCACGTGGCCCACCAGTATGATGGTGATGTTCTGGCTCTTGGCAATGCGGGTGAGCTGAGCCGCGCACTCCCTGACCTGAGCGACCGAACCCGGCGCCGAAGTGAGCTGTTCGGAATAAACGGTCTGTATCGAATCGATCACCACCACGTCGGGTTTGTCCTGAGCGATGGTCGCCTGAATTTTTTCAAGCTGGATTTCGGGCAACAGCCGCAAATTGCGCGCATCGAGCGCCAGTCGTTTTGCCCGCAGGGCGATCTGCTGCGCGGATTCTTCTCCGCTGACGTACAAGGTGTTACGGTGCGCAGACAGATGAGCCAGCACCTGCAACAGCAGGGTCGATTTACCTATGCCCGGGTCGCCGCCTATTAACACCACGGCTCCCGACACCAGTCCGCCGCCCAATACCCGGTCGAATTCCTCGATACCGGTCGGCGTGCGCGGCATTTCCTCGGCCGCCACTTCGGAGAGCATCTGCACTTTCCCGCTTGCCGCCAGCGCGGAAAAACGGTTAGTTCCCTTGGCGGCGACTTCCGCCACCGATTCGACCAGCGTATTCCACTCCATGCAGTGCGGACACTGCCCCTGCCATTTGGCCGTCTGCCCGCCGCACTCGGTGCAGGAATATATCGTTTTAGCCTTGGCCATTTTTGTCCCGGGGTGATTTTACCGTTCGGATTTTACTACCATCCGAACGCAGTTAATCATTTTTCCGCAGCAAAAACGGACTATATGCGTGCCCGGTTAACCCCGCTGATCAGCGCCTTAAGCGCTGCGGTCACAATATTGGCGTGCAGGCCGACTCCGTAACGGACGACGCCCCCCTGAGCAACTTCGATAAAGGCGCAGGCATGCGCACCGGACACAGGCTTCATCGCCGACTCATCATAGCCTTGCACCTGTATCTGTATCCCGGCCGTTTGCAGCGCAGCCACCGCGGCATCTATCGGGCCGTTACCCTCACCGGTCAACTGATGCATCGCCCCGCCTATTTCCAGATCGAGGCGGATACCCTGAAGCGGGCCGTTTTCGTAAAGGCGGTGACTGCAATAGCCAATTTCAGACGGCTGATCGAGATAGGTGGATCTGAATATATGCCAGATATCGTCCGCATCGACTTCTCTGCCGTGGCTGTCTAGCTGCTTTTGCACGATGCCGGAAAATTCGACCTGCAAGCGGCGCGGCATTGCGATGCCGTATTCCGTCTCCATCAGATAGGCGATTCCCCCTTTCCCCGACTGGCTGTTGATGCGTATCACCGAATCGTAATTGCGCCCGGCATCCGCAGGATCAATCGGCAAATAGGGCACGCTCCAGCGCTCCTTGTTTTTCTGCACGGCGAATCCCTTCCTGATCGCATCCTGATGCGATCCTGAAAAGGCGGTAAATACCAGATCGCCGGCATAAGGGTGGCGCGGATGGATAGGCAGGCCGGTACACTGTTCGACCGTGCGCGCAACCGAATTGATATCGGAAAAGTCCAGCCCGGAATCTATCCCCTGTGTATAAAGGTTCATCGCAAGTGTGACGATATCGACATTGCCGGTGCGTTCACCATTGCCAAAAAGACAACCCTCGACGCGCTCTGCTCCCGCCATCTGCCCAAGTTCCGCCGCCGCAACCGCCGTTCCCCGGTCGTTATGGGTATGCAAGCTGATGATCACGCCTTCGCGCCTGGCAAGGTGGCGGTGCATCCACTCTATCTGGTCGGCATAGACATTGGGGGTTGCCGCTTCAACGGTCGCGGGCAGATTAAGGATCACCTTATTGTCCGGCGCAGCGCCCCAGGCCAGGGTCACGGCATCGCAAATCTGCAGCGAAAACTCAAGATCGGTCGTTGAAAAATGTTCCGGACTGTATTCGAGCACCCATTCCGTCTCGGGCTGCTCAGCCGCGAGCTGACGGATCAGAGTTACGGCTGAGACTGCCATTTCGATGACTTCAGCGGGGCTCATGCCAAAAACCAGATCGCAAAATGGCCGCGAAGTTGCATTATAGACATGCACGATGGCGCGGCGGGCTCCCCGCAGTGACTCCATGGTGCGGCGAATCAGCGGCTCGCGCGCCGCAGTCAGTACGGCGATGGTGACATCAACCGGCACATGTTCCTGCTCGATCAGGCAGCGCACGAAATCATATTCAGTCTGCGATGCGGAAGGAAAACCCACCTCGATTTCCTCAAAACCCACCTCGCACAACAGCTTGAACATACGCATCTTGCGTTCGATGTTCATCGGCTCAAAAAGCGACTGATTGCCGTCGCGCAGATCCGAACTCAACCAGATCGGGTGACGCGTGAGGGTGCGGGATGGCCATTGGCGGTCCACAAGATTGACTGGAGGGAAGGGCTGGTACTTTTCGGCATTCAACATGGCAAGATTCCTCTGTATACACTGCCTGCCATGATAATCAAAACCGCCCGGCACGAAATTGCTTTTTATGGCATAAAAAAACAAATTTTAGCAATATAGTTGCTAAAAATAGCTATATGCCTATTATTTATATCAAAATTTAACAAAGGTAGATATTTTATGCAATTAGACCGCTACGATGTGCAGATGCTCAACATCCTGCAGCAGGAGGGACGTATCAGCAATCAGGATCTGGCCGAACGCATCGGCCTGTCGCCCTCGCCTTGCCTCAGAAGGATGCGCACGCTGGAAGAGTCCGGCCTCATCACCGGCTATCACGCTCTTCTGGATGCAAAAAAACTGGGCCTGTCCCTGATGGCACTGATACACATCTCGATGGATCAGCACACCCCGGAGCGATTCGACAACTTCGAGGCTAAGATCGCCCAGATTCCCGAAGTGCTCGAATGTCTGCTCATCACAGGACAGGATGCGGATTATCAGCTCAAGGTCGTGGTCAAGGACATGGACGGTTACCAGGATCTGCTGCTCAATCGACTGACCCGAATTAACGGCGTGACCGGCGTGCATTCGAGTTTTGTCCTGCGCCGGGTGCTGGATAAAACATCGCTGCCGTTATGAACCTATCGGTTTATTTAAGGTCCGACTCGCCGAGATTTGTCTGTTTCAACGGCTTAGGAGTACAATCTTCGCCATCATTTTTTACTAAGGAGACTATTATGAAAGTTCGTTATCTGCTCGCCCTGACCGCCGCACTGGCTTTTTCCACTACCGCATTCGCAGAAGACGGCGAAGCGCTGTTCAAAAGTAACGGCTGCGCCTCCTGTCACAAAGTAGACGGCAAGGCTATGGGACCTTCTCTCAAGGAAGTTGCCGCAAAATACAAGGATGACAAAGGGGCTCAGGCGAAGCTGGAAGCTAAAGTTCGCAGCGGCGGCAAGGGTTCTTTTGGCACGATGTCCATGCCGGCCACTAACAAGTCTGTCAGCGATGAGAGCATCAAGACCATCGTGAGCTGGGCATTGAGCCTTAAGTAAGCGTTTTCAAAAAAGCCGACGAAAGTCGGCTTTTTTCCATCAAGCTGCTCTATTCAACGTTCGCCGTGCAACTCCATACTGAACAGAGTACCGCCACCCGGCATACTCTCTAGCCTGACCGAGCCTTTACCGTGCACCTGGGCGACCGCCTTGCATAATTCCAGCCCCAATCCTGTCGAAGAAGATTGCTCCGGAATGTCGCGCTGCACCAGTTCCTCTGCAACAATCACACCGACACCGTCGTCCTGCACCTTGAAAATCAGCGTATCCCCAGTCAGTTCTAACCATAGTTCAACTTTGTGGTGTGCATAGCGGATTGCGTTGTTGAGTGCGGATTCCAGCGCCATCTCCACCATATTTTCATCAAATGAAAATACTTCATCGACCGGCGGCATTCGTTCCGATGCGACCCGCACCGTTATCTCATGTCCATGGTGAGCCGCCGCCATCACGGACTGACTGTTGCTAACCAGATCTTCGATAAAATCTCCCAGATCAACTTCGGTCATCATCGGATTGAGCCCCGACTGCTCGAATTTATACAGCGTCAAAAAACTGATCAGGCGATTTTTCAGCTCCACACAGCGGCGATAGGCGCGACGCCCTTCGGGCGGGGCGTCGTCATGATGATTGAGCTGTTCCAGATCGATTTCAAGCAAAGCCAGCGAATTTTTGAGGTCATGAATAACCAGAGCGGACAGAGTTTTATGCATGGCTCACAATCTCGTTAAAAAAACGGTAGAAATTCATGACTTTCGGGTTATTCGGCACCAGTTTATCCAGTTTGGACAGATAATCTCTGGCACGCGCGACGATCTCATCGTCCAGCCCTTCGTGTTTTAACCACAACAAATGCAATTGAGCCGCCGCCAGCAAGGTCTCGATATTTTCTTCCTGTATATCGAGCGCTTCGAGTATCCGATCGTACGCCTGAGCGAAGTGCGCCGTACGCATCAGCCGGGTGGCCTCTTCAACCAGCAGCAAAATGCGCTTTCTGCCCCCGTCTATGACCTCCTCGATCTTGTTCTGATACCCGGTATCGTTCATCGACTTTTTGACGTAGCGGGCGATGCGTTTCTCATCGGAACCGCTCAGCTGAACCGCCTTGGTCAGCAGTTTAAGCCCTAAAATCACATCCCCGACTTTGAGCGCGGCCTTGCCCAGCGCGGTCATCACAAAGCTGTTTTTCCGGTTAGCCAGCAGCGAAGTTGAGCGATCTATCAGTTTCACAGCCTTTTCCCGCTCACCTCCATCAAAATAGGCCTGCGCCAGTATTGCGTCTTTTGCAACGCCAAAGATACCCACATCGCCGTGTTTTCGGGCATTCTTTTCCAGCGTCTGTATCGCCGCCTTGTACTCCCCCATATCGACCTGAGTCTGAGCCAGAGATAAAAAATCGCCCGAGCGCTCAACCATGGAGCCATTCGACAAACGAATGGCCGCTTCGGCATGATTTTTCGCGATCTCCAGCTTCCCCAGCAAAAAAGCGGCCTGAGCGACCGAACGGAATCGCATTGCACTGGGCAATATTTCAGAAGCGCGGTGCAGCAACTCAAATGCGCCCTCCTCGTCGTCTTCCTCCTGACGGATTTTCGCCAGCAACTCATAGGCGGCCACATAGCTTTTGTTCTTTTCTATCAGCAGTTGCGAAATTTCAGCGGCTTTTTCGACCTCTCCCATCGCGTAATGCGTGCGCGCCAATCCCAGCATAATCCAGGGCACGTCGGCCTTGATGCGCTGCGCCCGAACATAAGTTTCCATAACGCGGGGATAGTCTTTAAGACTCAACTCAGCCTCGGCCTTACGCCGCAGCACATCCATCCTGCGCTGATCGTTCGGTGCAACAGCCAGCAGTTTTTCGCATGCTGCGGCGGCGATATCGTATCGTTTCGCATCCAGCGCTTTCAGAGCCGGCATTAAAAAAGTGCGCCTATCTATCAGACGTTCGATGCGGGAGCGCAATTTGGTTTCCGAGCAGGGTTTCAAGAGATAGTCGTCCGGAATAAATTCAACCGCATTGGCGACGAAGCTGTATTCAGCCTCCGCAGTGAGCATGATAAATAGAGTCGTTGCGCTGATGAGCTGCTCATTGCGCAAATATTCGAGAAAATGCTGCCCTGAACTGGACTTGTTCAGATTGTAGTCGCACAGGATAAGATCGAATTTCCCCAGTTGCAACTGTTCCAGCGCCTCATGTGCATCGCTCGCCGTGCTGACCGAATTCATGCCGATGGACTGCAACTGTGAACGGATCGCATGGCGCATCGCACTGATGTCGTCGATCACCAGCGCACTAAGCCTGCTGAAATTTACGTACTCGTTTTCAACCGATTTGCCGAAAAAATTCGCATGCTGAACAGGTGCATTAGCCAAAACAACTCCTGGGTAGTGAGTAGCGACATTTTATCCCCTGCACACCCCCGCGACCACCGTTAATTTCAGAGGGGAAGCAGGAGTCGAACCGGTTTAAAACTCTTGCGATGAATATCGGTAACCCCGTGTTCGCGCAGGGCAGCCAGATGAGCGGCGGTGGGATAGCCTTTGTGTACATTCAGCCCGTAGCCGGGATAGCGTTCGTGCAGCTGCAGCATCCATTCATCGCGCGCCGTCTTGGCTAATATGGACGCCGCCGAAATAGCCGCAACCTTGCTGTCGCCCTTGATGATCGCCTCGCTTTGAATCCCCGTATCGGGGCAATACAGACCGTCTACCAGAACCAGTCTGGGCACAACGGACAGATTCAGCACCGCGCGCTTCATGGCCAGCAAAGTCGCCTGCAATATATTGAGTTCGTCGATTTCTTCGACCGTAGCAAAAGCCACCGACCAGGCCAGCGCCCGCTCGCGTATCAACGGGGCCAGTAGATCGCGCTTTTTTTCGGAGAGTTTTTTCGAATCATTAAGGCCTGAGATGGGATTTGATGGATCGAGTATTACGGCAGCGGCGCACACCGGGCCAGCAAGCGGGCCGCGGCCAGCCTCATCCACCCCGCAGAACAATGCATCCGGAGTGTTCACTGCCTTCAGTCCAGATAGGGCAAAATCGCCGCCGCCGCCTTTTGCGCCGTATTTTGCCGTAACGTGTGATGCAGTTCGGTAAAGATATTTTCCAGTCTTGCTACCGCATCCTGATCGTTGAGCAGATTGAGCAGCGCCTGAGCAAGATTCTCCGGCGTTGCATCATCCTGTATCAATTCCGGCACGACAAATTTACCACAGAGTATGTTCGGCAAGCCAAAATAAGGCAGATAGCTCTTGCGCTTCATCGCCCGCCAGGTGAGCTTATTCAGACGATAGGTGATCACCATGGGCCGCTTGAGCAGCGCACATTCCAGAGTTGCGGTCCCCGATGCGACCAGCACGATATCAGCGGATATCATCGCGTCCTGCGCATGGCCGAACAGCAAAAAGAAAGGCAATTCCTCAGCCTGGCAGTCATAAAGGGCCTGCTCAAACAAAGCCCGCGTCTCACGGCTGACCAAAGGCACCAAAAAGCGCGCGTCGGGTATCTGTTTCAAAATCAGCCTGGCGGTTTCTATATAAAGCGCGGCCAGCTGCCTGACTTCAGACTGACGGCTGCCGGGCAAAAAGGCAAACACCTTCGCATGCAGCGGAATGCGCATCGTCTCTCGCATCAAATCCCGGTTCGGGCGCATGGGCAGCGTGTCGGCCAGCGGATGGCCCACATATTCGACCGGCACACCGGCATCGCGATATATTTGGGGTTCATGCGGAAAAAGCGCCAGAACCCGGCTCACCGCTCTTTTGATTTTCTTGATCCGCTCTCCCCGCCACGCCCAGATCGACGGACTGACATAGTGTATTGCGGGTATCCCCTGCTTTTTGAGCGCGCCTTCCAGATCCAGATTGAAATCCGGCGCATCGACACCGATAAACAGCGCCGGGCGATGGGCAGAGAAATACGATTTTAGCTTGCGCCTGATACCGGTAATCTCGCGATAGTGGCGCAGCACCTCCACATAGCCGAACACGGCCAGCTTTTCCATCGGAAACAGCATCTGCAGGCCGGCAGTCTGCATCCTTGGGCCACCGATACCGACAAACTCAAGCTCCGGACGGGCAGATTTCAGAGCGACCATCAGGTGACTGGCCAGCAAATCTCCAGATGCTTCACCCGCGACGATGCCGATGACAATTTTATGCTGTGACATGAAAGATTAACGTACGATACCGCGTTGTGAATTGAGCAAAAATTCCGCCAGCAACTTCAATTCCTCGTGTTCTGCAACCTGAGCAGCGATCAGCTCTCTGGCCTCAGCCAGCGAAAGTCCGGATTTGTACAGCGTCTTGTAGGCGCGTTTGATCGCCATGATGGCGGCGCTGGAAAATCCGCGCCGTTTCAATCCTTCCGAATTGATGCCGTGCGGCGCGGAAGGGTTGCCGGAGGCCAGCACATAGGGCGGTACATCCTGCAACAGTATCGTTCCCATCCCGGTGATGATGTGCTCGCCTATCTTGACGAACTGATGCACCACGGTAAATCCGCCCAGGATGGCATAGTCACCGACCTCGACATGCCCTGCCAGCTGCGCGTTGTTGGCAAATATGGTGTGGTTGCCGACCTGACAGTCATGCGCCAGATGCACATAGGCCATGATCCAGTTGTGGTTCCCCACGCGTGTCACGCCGACATCCTGAGCCGTACCGAGATTGAAGGTGCAAAACTCGCGTATGGTGTTATTGTCGCCGATCTCAAGCCGCGTCGGCTCATTCGCATATTTCTTGTCCTGCGGGATTTCCCCCAGTGAGCAGAACTGAAAGATGCGATTGTGGCGGCCTATCGTCGTGTGACCGTTGATCACCACGTGCGGACCGATGACCGTCCCGGCATCGATCTGCACATGTTCCCCGATCAGAGTATAAGCCCCGACCTCGACGTCCGCTGCGAGTCTGGCACCCGGGTGTACGATAGCGGTTGGATGTATCATCACTCCACCGTTTTAACCGTGCACATCAATTCTGCTTCCGCCGCCAGCTGGCCGTCCACTTCGGCGATTGCCTTGAACTTGTACAGGCCGCGCATGCTGCGGATGAGTTCGACCTTGAAGATCAGCTGATCACCCGGCGTCACAGGGCGCTTGAAACGCGCACCGTCTATGCCGGCAAAATAATAAACCGTTTTTCCATCCGGCTTCTTTTCCATGCTTTGAAACGACAGCAAGGCGGCAACCTGTGCCATCGCCTCTATGATCAGCACCCCGGGCATTACAGGGTGATGAGGATAGTGACCGGGGAAGAACGGTTCATTGATGGTGACATTTTTCAGCGCAACGATGTTCTTGCCGTGCTCGATAGACAGCACACGGTCGACCAGCAGGAAAGGATAACGGTGCGGCAGACACTCTATGATGGCGTTGATGTCCATTACGGGAGCAATATTTTCAGATTTTGTACTCATACGATATAACCTTTTTCCTGTTTTAACGATGCTATCTCATGTTCCAGTGCTTTGAGGCGTTTGGCCATCTCGTCCAGATGACGCAACTGTACTGCACTCTTCTTCCATTCTTCGGTTTTGCCAAAGGGGAAAATCCCTGCGTAGGAACCCGATTCGCGGATCGACTTGTTGATCAGGGTGAACGAAGCGATCACCACGCGATCGGCAATCTTAAGATGCCCCAATATCCCCGCACTGCCGCCGATCTGACAATACTGACCTATGCTGGTGCTGCCTGCGATGCCCACACAGCCGGCAATGGCAGTATGCGCACCGATACGCACGTTATGGGCGATCTGGATCTGGTTGTCCAGTTTGACGCCGTCCCCGATCACCGTGTCGTCCAGCGCCCCCCGGTCTATGGTCGTGTTTGCGCCGATTTCCACATCGTTTCCGATCACCACGCGACCGATCTGCGGAATCTTGCGCCAACGCCCTTCATCCATCGCGATGCCAAAGCCATCCGCACCGATCACCACGCCGGAATGGGCGATCAGCCGGTCGCCGATCACGCAGCCGTGATAAATCACCACGCGGGGGTACAGCCTCACCGCCTCGCCGATCACCACGTTATCGCCTATGCAGCAACCCTCGCCGATCACGGTATGCGCACCGATCACGGCGCCCTCCCCCACCACGGCCATCGCGGCGATAGAGGCATCCGGATGCACGCGGGCGCTGGCACTGACAAACGCCGCAGGATGCACACCCGGAATGACCGCGGGCAGCGGATTGAGCAAATCGGATACCCTGGCGAAATACGCGTAAGGGTTAGTTGAAATAATCCGGGGCAAATCCGTCGCATCCTCATCCGCCTCGCCCAGGATCACCGCACTGGCCCCGGTTGCAGCCAGCTGCGCATGATATTTGCTGTTGGTCAGAAAGCTGATCTGTCCCTCGCCAGCCTGTTCCAGCGTGGCGATCTGGCTGATTTTAACCTGATCATCCCCCAAAACCCGCCCGCCAAAACGCGCGACAATTTCCGCCAACGTATAAGCCATTTACTTGCCGTCTGCCTTATCCGATGCGAGGTTTTTGATCACCTTGTCGGTGATATCGATCTTAGGGTTGCGGTAAACTGCCTCCTGCAAAATCAGGTCGTATTTTTCAGCCTCGGCAATGGACTGTATCGCCTTGTTGGCGCGCTCCAGCACAACCGCAAGCTCCTCGTTCTTGCGCAGGCTCAGGTCTTCTCGGAACTCGCGCTGCATGCGCTGCAGATTCACATTCAGCGCATTCAATTCCCGCTCCTTGTTGCGGTGATCCGCATCCGGCATCGAACTGCCGTCCTTTTCAAGCGAAGATTGCAAGTCTTTGGCCTGCTTGAGCGCCTTCTTGATCTCCTGATCCCGGCCGGAAAATTCCTTTTCTATCTTTTTCTCGGCTTTCATCGCAGGTGCCGACTCTCGCAACACGCGCTCGGTATCGACCACCCCGACCTTGAAATCTCCCGACCAGGCCGTTCCGGATACCAGCAATGCCGCCAACAATAAAACTTTAGTTTTCATCATTCCCCCATCTTTATACGTGCATCGTTAACGGATTAAACAGCGCATTAAAACATCGTACCCAGCGTGAACTGAAATGCCTGCAACTTATCCACGGCCTGACCGTTCAGGGGTTTACCATAGCTGAATTTCATCGGTCCCATCGGCGACAACCAGGTGACTGCCGCACCATAGGAGTAACGCATCCCTGCACTGCCCGGCAGTGCCCCCGTTCCGTACACCGCACCGCCATCTATAAATCCGCTCAGACGCACCGACTTATCCTTGATACCCGGGATAGGGGTCATGAGCTCCATGCTGGCTGCAACGCGTTTTTGGCCGCCCAGCGAAAGGTTGTTGGCATCGCGAGGTCCCAGTGAGTTGGCCTCATAGCCGCGAACCGAACCCGTACCGCCGGCATAGAAATTCTTGAAGAAAGGCATCTGCTTACCGCCATAACCCGAACCCATACCCGCCAGACCGTTCAGCATCAGCGTATAGTCGGACGAGACAGGATAAAACCACTGATGCTCGTAGTTCAGCTTGTAATAGCGCATATCCATCACCGGCAGGGCCGCTTCCATATAGGCGCGTTGCACGGTGCCCTCGGTGGTATAGATGGCGCTGTCCCGGCTGTCGTTGGCCCAGCCTAAGGTACCCAGCACCGTGGTGGTACTGGCGCCGAATGTGTTGACGTAATTCTGATAGGAAAGCGGACTTAACGCCGTCAGACCGATGCTGGATTTTTCAACGGAAAGCCCCATCGAGATATTCTGATCCTCGCTGATGGGCATGCCGTAACGCACACCGCCGCCTTTGGTGGATGAGGTGTACTGACTCATCACCGTGCTGGTCGCATTGGTGTTGCGCTGATAGATGTCAAAGCCGCGGCTCACCCCCTCATCCGTATAATAAGGATTGGTGAAAGAAACCGACATATTCTGGTTGATCTTGCTGGTGTTGATCTGAGTCGACAGCTGGTTGCCGCTGCCGAACAGATTGGCCTGCGACACGCCGCCCGAGAGCACCAGTCCTTCACCCTGGCTGATACCCGCACCCACGGTGAAGTTACCGGTGGATTTTTCCTTCACGGTTACGTTGACATCCATCTGATCCGCCGTGCCCTGTACGGCAGGCGTTTCAATATTGACCTCGGAGAAGAAATTCAGCCGGTCTATGCGCTGTTTGGATTTCTTGATTTTAGTCACGTCGAACCATGCGCCCTCCACCTGACGAAATTCGCGGCGGATGACCTCGTCGCGCGTCTTGGTGTTGCCGGCGATGTTGATGCGGTGAATATAGGCGCGCTGGCCCGGATCCACGACGAAGTTGAACGCGACCTCGTGCTTTTCCTTGTTCATATCCGGAATCGCGTTGACATTGGCAAATGCGTAACCTTCCGCTGCCAGACGCTCACCGACCTGTTTGGTGGTCTCAGACAGCGCCTTGCGTGAAAAAGCCTGGTCAGGTTTGACCTGTATCAGTGATTCGACCTCTTCCTTGGCGACGATGGTATTTCCCGACAAGGCGACTTTGGATATCGTATATTTATTGCCTTCGGTGATATTGATGGTGATGTAGATATCCTTCTTGTCCGGAGTGATCGATATCTGGGTTGAGTTGATGCCAAATTCCAGATATCCGCTGTCCATATAAAACGAGCGCATCGCTTCCAGGTCAGCGGAAAGTTTCTGCTTGGAATACTGATCGTTCTTGCTGATCCAGCTCCACCAGTCCGGGGTGCTGAGCTTCATCAACTCCAGCAGTTTATCTTCAGAATAAGCCTTGTTGCCGACGATATTGATCTGCTTGATTTTCGACACTTCTCCTTCGACCACGTCAAAAGAGATGCCCACCCGGTTGCGCTCCAGCTCGGTAACGCGGGCCTTGACCTCCACACCGTATTTTCCGCGCGCCACATACTGGCGTTTCAAATCATGTACCGCCTTGTCCAGCGCCCCCTTATCGAAGATGCGCGCTTCGGCCAGCCCCGCATACTTCATGTTGTCCTTGAGCTGTTCCTTGGGAAAATCCTTGACGCCGTTGACCTGTATGCTGGCAATCGACGGACGCTCCTTGACCAGCACGATCAGCACGCCCTGTTCGACTTCCAGACGCACATCCTTGAAAAAACCGGTGCCATACAAAGCGCGTATGGCTACAGCGGCCTGCTCATCGTTCATCGTTTCGCCAACCTTCACCGGCAAATAGCTAAATACCGTACCGGCCTCGGTGCGCTGTATCCCTTCCACGCGGATATCCTTGACCGTGAAGGGGACGATGGCCCACGCGGGGGTGATGAATAACAGCGAGATAATTCCTGCGAGTTTTGTTTTGTTCATTTAGTGCTAACCTGAAATGAGGCGATTAATATCGTTATAAATGGCAAAAACCATCATGGTGCCCAGCAATGCAATGCCGATTTTCTGACCGATTTCCCAGGCCTGTTCCGGGACCGGGCTGCCTTTGAGCCATTCGGCGACATAATACAGCAAGTGCCCGCCATCCAATAAGGGTACGGGCAGCAAATTTAACACACCCAGACTGATGCTGATCAGCGCGAGAAATCCCAGATAGGCGATCATGCCCAGATGCGCCGATTGACCGGCATAGTCCGCGATGGTAATCGGACCGCTGATATTTTTTACCGAAATCTCGCCCATCACCATTTTACCCAGCATTTTCAAGGTGATAATCGAAGTATCCCAGGTCTTTGCAACAGAGCGGCCCATCGCCTCTATCGGGCCATAAGAGACTTCTGTGTACATGGCCTCTACCGCCGCCTGATCGACTTTGGGCGCAGCGCCTATCTTGCCGACGGTTATGCCCGATTCGACTGCGGCCAACGGAATTACGGTGATATTCAGGTTCTGCTGATTCCGCTCTATGCTCAGAATGACTGTTTTAGCGGGGTGATTGCGTATCACTTCCACCAGCGCCCCCCAGCTTGCCACAGGGTGCCCCGCCGCGCTTAGGATGCGATCGCCCTCACGCAATCCGGCTCTTGCCGCCACGCCCCCCTCGACCACTTTTCCTATCACCGGCAATGCCGTCATCTGTTTAAGATGCAGACCGAGCTTATCGAGAAACTCGCCGTCCAGGTCTGCCGGAACCAGACCTGCCAGACTGAGCGTATGCAACACGGTGCTGCCGCCATCGCTCAACGCCTCGATTTTCACCTCGTCCTGTTTTAACGCCCGCCCTAGCAATTCCCAGCGAAACTCCTGCCAGCTGGGAATCGATACCCCGTTCACACTCTGTATCGTCTCGCCCTGATGCAAACCCGCCTGTGCCGCCGCAGTCCCTGCCTCAACCTCACCCAATACCGGCTTCAAACCCGGAACACCGTGCAAGAACAACACCCAGTAAAGCAATATCGCCAGCAAAAAATTCGCCACCGGGCCGGCAGCGACGATCAGCATGCGCTGCAATACCGGCTTGCGGTTAAAAGTCAGATCGAGTTCAGAAGGCAATACTTCTCCTTCCCGTTCATCGAGCATCTTGACGTAACCGCCCAGCGGTATGGCCGAGATCACCCATTCGGTACCGGATGAGGAAAAACGCTTGCGATAAATGACTTTGCCAAATCCGAGTGAAAAAACCAGCACTTTGACGTTACAGCGCCTTGCCATCCAGTAATGCCCGTATTCGTGAAACACCACCAGCAGGGCAATGGCGACGATAAATGCCGGCAAAGTGATCATTTGCTCAGCAGCTCAACCTGCACCGCTGCCGCACGTCGCGCCTTTGCATCCGCACCCAGCACATCATCGATACAGCTAACCGGTTGGATCGGCAATGAGGCGAGCACGGTTTCGATCACGCGGGCAATAGCTAAAAATGCAATTTTTCTGTCGAGAAAAGCCGCTACCGCCACTTCGTTGGCCGCATTTAATATCGCAGGCGCCGTGCCGCCAGATCGCAGCGCCTGAAAAGCCAGCGCCAGACAGGGGAAACGCTCATAATCGGGAGCGCTGAAATTGAGCGTTGCCACCTTGAATAAATCGAGCGCGGCCACGCCGGAGTCTATACGTTCAGGATAAGCCAACCCATAGGCGATCGGTGTGCGCATGTCCGGATTTCCCAGCTGCGCGATCACCGATCCGTCTATATATTCCACCAGAGAATGGATTACGCTCTGCGGATGAACCACCACCTGGATATCATCGGCAGATGCGTTAAACAGCCAGTGCGCCTCGATGACCTCCAGCCCCTTGTTCATCATGCTGGCCGAGTCCACCGAGATCTTGCGCCCCATGCTCCAGTTCGGATGCGCGCAAGCCTGCTCCGGCGTGACATGCTGCAACTGTTCCATAGGCGTATTGCGAAACGGGCCGCCCGATGCGGTGAGCAATATACGGCGCACGCCGCAGCTTTCCATGTCGCCTTTGTAATCGCGCGGCAGCGCCTGAAAAATCGCATTGTGTTCGCTGTCTATCGGCAGCAGTGCAGAGCCGCTGGTTCGCACCGCATCCATGAACACATTGCCCGCCATCACCAGCGTTTCCTTGTTGGCCAGCAGGATTTTCTTGCCCGCCTTCGCGGCAGCCAGCGTGGGTCTCAAACCTGCCGCCCCGACGATGGCCGCCATCACCGCATCGACTTCGGGCAACACGCAAACGGCTTCCAGCGCGTCCTCGCCGCACAGCACTTCGGTTTTCAAACCCGCATCGGCCAGCATGGCCCGCAACGAAGCGCATGAGCGCTGGTCGGGCAACACGGCATAGGAAGGCATAAACTGTACGCACTGGCGGAACAAAGTTTCGATCTGGCTGTAGGCGGTCAACGCCGTGACCTGATACTTATCCGGGTGACGCGCCACCACATCCAGCGTGCTGGTCCCTATGCTGCCAGTTGATCCCAGAATTGTGAGTTTTTGCATAGTTAGGAGAGTTGTCCGAACAGGATTACCATGGCCGCCAGCGGCAGCGTTGAAGTCAGTGCGTCGATACGGTCCAGCAATCCGCCGTGACCGGGCAACAGATTGCCGCTGTCCTTGACGCCCGCCTGACGCTTGATCGCGGATTCGAACAGATCGCCGATCACCGCAAGGCCAACCCACCACCAGGTTGCCAACAGCAGCACCGGCAGCAGCGCAAAGGGCATCACGGCGTGTATGATCAGCACATAGACGGTTGAAGCCAGCATTCCGCCCGCCACGCCTTCCCAGGTTTTTCCGGGACTGATGCTGGGAGCCAGTTTGTTTTTACCGAAACGACGACCGGCAAAATAGGCGCCGATATCGGCAGCCCATACCAGCCCCATCAGCAGCAACAGCACCCACGGCCCCAGCTGGGGATCGGATGAGCGCAAATCCAGCATGGCAAGCCCGGTAGGAATCAATACCGCCCAGCCGGTCAAGCACATCAAAAAGCGATTCTCCACCTTCCAGCCGGCAATCAGCCAGGTCGGCACGATGATCAGCCAGAGCAGCGCGGATACCGCATAGATCGAAAGATGCGGGATGATGATCTCGGCGTCCGCGTGATGCGCATCGAACCACAGCAGGGCCAGCATAGCGGCAAGGGTCACCCCCGCGTAAAGATAGGCGTGCTTCGCGGTCAGCCTGGACAACTTCGACCATTCCAGCGTGCCTTGCAACACCAGAACCACCACCACGCCCGCCCACCAGCTGTCGGACAGGGCGAACAACACCAGCAGCAACAATATCAACAGGATAACGGCGGTAATGACTCTGGATTTAAGCACCTGGCTCTCCTTGGGGTGACGAGTTCAACTGTTCGCTGGTACGGCCGAAGCGGCGTTCACGCCCCTGGTATGAGGCGATCGCTTTTTCCAGTTCAGTGCGGTTAAAGGCGGGCCACAGCGTATCGGTAAAATAAAGTTCGGTATAAGCCAGTTGCCACAACATGAAATTGCTGATGCGCATCTCCCCGCCGGTACGGATGAACAAATCAGGCTCGGGTGCATCGCTCATGGAAAGATAAGGCTGCAGTTCCTCTTCACTAAATGTCGTTGCAAGATCGGGACGATCCTTCAAAAGGCAGTGAACGGCGTGCATCATGTCCCATCTTCCGCCGTAATTGGCGGCAATGGTCAAGGTCAGTCCGGTATTGCCAGCGGTTAACGCCTCGGCATCGGACATGGTTTTGCAGAGTTTTTCATCGAAACGGCTACGGTCGCCGATGATTTTGAGACGTATGTTGTTCTTGTGCATGCCGGCGATCTCGCGTTCCAGCATCTTCAGAAACAGCGACATCAAAAAGGAAACTTCATCGGCAGGTCGCCGCCAGTTTTCGCTGCTGAAGGCAAAAACGGTCAGATATTCCACCCCTAGATCGCGACAGGCCCGCACCGTTTCGCGCAAAGACTCAACGCCGCGCTTATGCCCCATGATGCGGGGCATGAAGCGCTGTTTGGCCCAGCGCCCGTTGCCATCCATGATGACAGCGATGTGTCGCGGAATGCGTGCGACTTCAGGAATGCTACGGGTAGAACTGGGCAGATTAGTCATATAAGGACGTGGATTCAGGATAGGAAACGCGAGTCGGCAATTCCGAATCGCGCATCCTTTTTCCTGGTTATACCGCCATCAGGTCTACTTCTTTGGCGGCCAGCGCCTGATCGATTTCGGCGACGAAACGATCGGTCAGCTTCTGAACTTCATCCTGTACGCGACGCTCTTCGTCCTCGGAAATTTCCTTCTTCTTGAGCATGTCTTTGAGCGAACCGTTTGCATCGCGGCGGATGTTGCGCACCGCGATCTTGGCGTCCTCCCCTTCGGACTTGACCAGCTTGATCAGGTCGCGACGACGCTCCTCGGTCAGCATAGGCATAGGCACACGGATCAGCTCGCCATTGGTTGCGGGATTCAATCCCAGATCCGCATCGCGAATCGCACGTTCGACCTTGCCGATCATGTTCTTTTCATATGGCTGCACACCTATGGTACGGGCATCGACCAGCGTGATATTGGCAACCTGCGTCACCAGCGTCGGGCTGCCGTAATATTCCACCATCACGTGATCTAATAGACCGGTATGTGCACGACCGGTGCGTATCTTGCCCAGATCCGCGCGCAACGCGTCGATAGACTTGCGCATTCTTTGTTCGGCATCTTTTCTGATTTCAGTAATCACAGTTTTCCCCTTTATTTGCGAGAGTCCTACTCGACACGCACCAGCGTGCCTTCACCTTCACCGAACACCACGCGTTTTAGCGCGCCCGGTTTGAAGATGCTGAATACGATAATCGGCAACTTCTGGTCACGGCACAGTGTCAGTGCTGTGGCATCCATCACCTGTAAATTCTTGCTGATCGCCTCATCAAAGCTCAGGCTCTGATAGCGAACCGCGTGCGGATCCTTCTTGGGATCTGCGGTATATATTCCATCAACCTTGGTGGCCTTGATCACCACTTCGGCGCTCATTTCCACGCCGCGCAACGCCGCCGCCGTATCGGTGGTAAAGAACGGACTACCGATACCGGCTGCAAATATCACGACCTTGCCTTCTTCGAGATAGCGCAATGCCTTACCACGAATAAACGGCTCTGCGACCTGCTCCAGGTTCAGCGCCGACTGCACGCGGCAGTCTAGCCCCGCGCGGTTCATCGCATCCTGCAGCGCCATCGAGTTCATCACCGTGGCCAGCATGCCCATGTAATCGGCGGTCGCTCTATCCATCCCCGCTGCGGCAGGTGCCACACCGCGGAAGATATTGCCGCCACCGATCACCAGCGCCACTTGCACCCCCATCGCCACGACTTCCGCTATCTCAGCCACGATGCGCTCGATGACAGTGCGATTGATACCATAACTGTCGTCGCCCATCAGGGCTTCGCCGGAAAGTTTCAACAGAATACGTTTATAGACGGGTGTGCTCATGATGGTTATCCCTGTAATGCGGCGACCGCTGCTGCAACTTCCGCCGCGTAGTCTTCAACCTTCTTCTCGATGCCTTCGCCGACCACGAACATCTGGAATGCAGCAACAGATGCACCGCGAGCCTTCAAGAGCTGCTCAATGGTCTGCTTGCCGTCTTCCGCTTTGACGAAGATCTGACCCAGCAGAGTGACTTCCTTGAGGAACTTCTGCACGGTGCCTTCGGCGATTTTTTCCAGCATCGCTTCAGCCTTGCCGGCTTCGCGCGCTTTTTCGATCGCGATGCGGCGTTCTGTTTCGATATCCGCAGGATTGACGCCTGAGCTGTCGACAGACTTAGGCTTGGATGCCGCGATGTGCATGCAGATATCGCGACCCAGCGCTTCATCGCCGCCGGTGAAATTCAGCAACACACCGATCTTGCTGCCGTGCAGGTAGCTGGACAAGGTGCCAGTCGTTGTCTCATAACGCTCGAAGCGGCGAACGGTCAGGTTTTCACCCAGCTTCATCACCAGCGCCTTGCGAGTCTCTTCAACCGTGCCAGTACCGTTGGCGATTGCCATTTCGGACAGCGCGGCAACATCGGCAGGATTGTTCTTTGCGACGGTTTCAGCGACATTCTTAGCAAAGGCAACGAAGTCATCGTTCTTGGCAACGAAGTCGGTTTCGCAATTGACTTCAGCCACCGCGCCGGACTTGGCATCCGCAGCGATATATGCGCTGACCACGCCTTCGGCGGTAACGCGTGAAGAAGCCTTGATGGCCTTGGCACCGCTCTTGATGCGCATCTGCTCTTCGGCAACCTTGAAGTCGCCGTTCGCTTCAACCAGCGCCTTTTTACATTCCATCATGCCAAGGCCTGTCGCCTCGCGCAATTCCTTGACCATACTCGCAGTAATTTCTGCCATGATTAACTCCAAAATTCTGATAAAAACTTACAAAAAAAGGGGCTTGCGCCCCTTTGTGCGCTCAAATTTATTAAGCAGCTGGCTCTTCAGCAACCTGCTGAACCAATTCGTTCAGCGCCTGTGCACGGCCTTCCAGAACCGCATCGGCGGCGCCCCTGACGTACAGCCGGATGGCCTGAGTA
>CAYPIG010000018.1:18418-42427 GCA_964410705.1 uncultured Gallionella sp. | reverse complement strand
GGCGGTGTGGATGCGAACGCACTGCAACGGCCTAAACGCTTCTTCGGTGCCGCACGCAACATCGAGGAAGGCGGCTCGCTCACCATCATCGCCACCGCGCTGGTCGACACCGGCTCGCGCATGGACGATGTGATCTACGAAGAATTCAAAGGCACAGGCAACATGGAGATCCATCTGGATCGCCGCATGGCTGAAAAGCGCATCTACCCTGCGATCAACATCAACCGTTCGGGCACCCGCAAGGAAGAGTTGCTGCTCAAATCAGACGTGCTGCAGCGCATCTGGCTGCTTCGAAAACTGCTCTACCCTATGGACGAGCTCGAAGCGATGGAGTTTTTGCTGGGCAAGATCAAGGCAACCAAAAACAACGCCGAGTTCTTCGACTCCATGCGTCGCTAACGCGAAACTGGTATCCATATTTATTTTTAAACAAAAGGTTTTTGACGCAGGCGGATTTTTCTGTATAATCCTCGCTTTCGCAAAATCCGCAATCAATCGAGGTTGTTATGTACGCAGTCATTAAAACCGGTGGTAAGCAATATCGCGTCGTTACCGGCGAAACTTTAAAAGTTGAACTTATTTCCGGCGACATCGGGTCAAGCATAGTGCTGGACAAGGTGTTGATGGTATCCGACGGCGAAAAGCTGTCAGTCGGCAAGCCTATGTTGCTTGGCGCAACCGTTGCGGCAACCATCGTTTCTCATGGTCGTGGCGACAAGGTTCGCATCTTCAAGATGCGCCGTCGTAAGCATTACCAGAAGAATCAAGGTCATCGTCAAAACTATACCGAAATCCGTATCGACGGCATTTCCGCGTAATTTAAGGAGCACATACCATGGCATCAAAAAAAGGCGGGGGCAGTACCAGTAACGGCCGCGACTCACACTCGAAACGATTGGGGGTTAAGCGTTACGGCGGCGAACTGATCAATGCAGGCAGCATCATCGTGCGTCAGCGCGGTACGGAATTCCATCGCGGCGAAAACGTGGGCATGGGCAAGGATCACACCCTGTTCGCCAAGGTCACCGGTCGCGTCGTGTTCGCCATCAAGGGCGCGCAACAGCGCAGGACAGTTTCCATCGTTGCAGCCTAAGCTGTTTCGTTTGAAGCAAATCAGCCCTATCGCAAGGTAGGGCTTTTTTCATTTAGCGGTACAAAAAACATGAAGTTCATAGACGAATCCAGGATCGAAGTATTTGCGGGCAACGGCGGCAACGGCATCGCGAGCTTTCGCCGCGAAAAATACATAGACAAAGGCGGCCCGGACGGCGGTGACGGCGGACGCGGCGGCAGCATATACGCGCTGGCCGATCGCAACATCAACACGCTGGTGGACTTCCGTTTTGCACGCTCTCATCGCGCCCGCAACGGCGAGTCGGGCCGCGGCTCGGACTGCTACGGAAAGGGCGCGGACGACGTGATCCTGCATATGCCGGTGGGTACGGTGATCACCGACATCAACAGCGGAGAAGTGATTGCCGATCTGATGCACGACGGTGAGAAAGCGCTGCTGGCCGAAGGCGGCAAGGGCGGCTTAGGCAACATACACTTCAAGTCGAGCACCAACCGCGCCCCGCGCCAGTGCACCCCCGGCACAGAAGGCCAGACGCGCGAATTGCAACTGGAACTCAAGGTGCTGGCCGATGTCGGCCTGCTGGGCATGCCCAACGCGGGCAAATCCACCTTCATCCGCTCGGTGTCCGCCGCCCGCCCCAAAGTTGCCGATTATCCATTCACCACGCTGCACCCCAACTTAGGGGTCGTGCGCGTCTCTCACGAGAAAAGCTTTGTCATCGCCGACATCCCCGGACTGATCGAAGGAGCCGCAGAAGGCGCAGGGCTGGGACATCAGTTTTTGCGTCATCTGGCACGCACCAGTTTGCTGCTGCATCTGGTGGATATCGCGCCGATGTACGAGGGATGCAGCCCGGTGGCGGAAGCCTTGGCGATACTCAACGAGCTAAAGAAGTACGATGAAGCCCTGTATAAAAAGCCGCGCTGGCTGCTTTTGAACAAGGTCGACCTGCTCGAAGACAAGGATGCGACCGTTGCTCAGTTCCTGAAAGAGTTTTCCGACTACGACCGAGTGTTCGTCATTTCCGCGATCAGCGGCGAAGGTTGCAAGGAGCTCACCTTCTCCATCATGGATCACCTGCTGGAAGTCAAAGAGAAGGAACAGCAGGCCGCCGCAATAAGCGCGCAGGAAACGGATGCGGACACGCTGTAATAGCTCAATTGACAGTTGATAATGGTTTGAAGATGTCTGAATCTACAATTAAAACAGTATTGACCAACTGCCGGCGTATCATCGTCAAAGTAGGCAGTTCGCTGGTGACGAATCAGGGCGCGGGACTCGATTTAAATGCACTGGGAAACTGGGCTCGTCAGATCGCCACGCTCAACGGCAGCGGTTATGAAGTGGTGCTGGTGTCCTCAGGCGCCATCGCAGAAGGCATGCAGCGGCTGGGATGGAGTTCACGCCCCACTTCCATACACGAGCTGCAGGCAGCAGCGGCGGTAGGCCAGATGGGGCTGGTGCAGGCTTACGAGTCCTGCTTTCGCCGCCACGATCTGCATGCGGCTCAGGTATTGCTCACCCACGCGGATCTGGCAGACCGCGAGCGTTACCTCAACGCGCGCGCCACGCTGACCACGCTGCTCACCTTGCGCGTGATCCCCATCATCAACGAAAACGACACGGTGGTCACCGACGAAATCAAATTCGGCGACAACGACACACTGGGCGCTCTGGTCACAAACCTGATCGACGCCGATGCGCTGGTGATCCTGACCGACCAGAGCGGGCTTTATACTGCAGATCCGCGCAAGGATCCGACTGCCACGCTGGTGTCTCGCGCACAGGCGGGCGATGCGAGTCTGGAAGCGATGGCAGGGGGGGCTGGCAGCGCGATCGGGCGCGGCGGCATGCTCACCAAGATACTGGCTGCAAAACGCGCCGCCGCCAGTTGCGCGCACACCGTGATCGCCTCCGGACACGAAACCGATGTGCTGCTGCGCCTGTTCCAGGGTGAGTCTATCGGCACGCTGCTCACCGCCCCCGCCCTGCCCCTTGCCGCTCGCAAGCAATGGCTGGCTGGCCATCTGCAAGTGAGTGGGAGACTGGTTATCGATAAAGGCGCAATCGAAGCGCTACGCAATGACGGCAAGAGCCTGCTGCCGATAGGCGTAAAGCAGGTGTCCGGTGAATTTCAGCGCGGCTCTGTCGTCGCCTGCGTCAGTGAAAACGGCACCGATATCGCCCGCGGACTGATCAACTACAACTCGGATGAGGCAAAACGCATTGCAGGTCACCCCAGCTGTGAAATCCCGGCACTGCTGAGCTACGGAGGGGATGCCGAAATCATCCACAGAGACAATCTAGTGCTGCTGTAAGCATCACAAGGTTACGGCGAAAAAAGGCATACACAAGTCACCAACCGCAGGATATTTTGGCGGCAGAAAGTCTATCCAGCATGCAAAAAATCAGTACATTTTTCCCCACCGCCGGTGAGATCTCCCACAAAGGGGTAGTACAGACCTCAGGAACCTCATCGATAGAGGATGCCGTCACGCTGATGGAGGCCAACAATTTAAGCGATGTCATCTATGAAACTGAAGATGGACATGCGATTTTCACGGTTGAAGATCTGATCAAATATCGACGCCAGGGCCTGAACCTGACCGTACCGCTCAACGCACTGAGTCCGCATCTTCTGACTTATGTCGGCGAGAATGAAAACGTACTGCACGTGCTGCCTTTATTCGGTAACAAGAACTGCCGCTACCTCGGCGTTAAAAATTCCGATGGTGAATTAACCGGCATCGTCTCCTATACCGACGTGCTCGCCTCGGTCGACCCTGCGGTGATGATGGAACACAAAACGCTGGCTGAAGTTCTGGAAAAGGGACACGCCGAGACCATCAGCGCATCGATACGCACTGAAACCGTGCTCAATCAGCTGATTTATCCCGAGGATGCGATCTTAATCGCTGAGGAAGGAAGACTGTCCGGCATCGTCACAACCAAAGACATCGTCAGGATGATCCGTGACCGCGTCGATATGTCCTTGCCGATACGGCACCACATGACCTCCCCGGTGTGGACCATCAACTGCAAAGAGACCATCAAGGCGGCGATTGAACATCTAAAACAAAGAAAATTCAAGCGCGCCATAGTCGTCAACGATACGGGAGATGTAATCGGCGTCATCACGCAGCAGGAACTCATCAGCATTACCTACGGACGATGGGCAGAACTGATGAAACTGCACGCTCATGAACTGGGCGAGCTCGTCCAGGTTCTGGAGTCTAACAACTCCCGACTGCAGCAGGAATCGCTGACCGACACCCTGACCGGCACTGGAAACCGCCGCATGTTCAATCAGGCCATAGAGTCTGAGATAGGCAGATTTTACCGGCAGGAAATGACGTGTTTTTCCATCCTGCTCCTTGATATCGATTTCTTTAAAAAAATCAACGACACGCGCGGACATCCCTTCGGCGACGAAGTCCTCAAGGCGTTATGCCAGACCGTCAGAAAAATTTTGCGCGTCTCGGATACTTTTGCCAGATGGGGAGGAGAAGAGTTCGCCATCCTGCTGCCCGGAGCCGATCTCAACTCAGCCACGACACTGGCCGAGCGCATCCGCAAAGACATAGAACAAAACCCGACACGTTCACAAACGATCACCGTCAGTATCGGCGTTGCCCAATACCGGCGCGGCGAGTCTCTGGAAATGCTGCTGCAGCGGGTTGATAAAGCGCTGTACGAAGCCAAACAGTCTGGAAGAAACCGAGTGTCAGCCGCCTGCTAGTGCAAGATGGCCCGCTGCTGTTCTGCAGCCAGCTTCACCGCGGCAATAAGGCCATCATCGGAACAGGCCGAGGGTTTGAACGGAATATCCGCCATGACCTGCTCTGAAAATTCGCGCAGCGCATCTTGATCTGATGTCTTAACAGCCTGAAAATACAGCCTGCCGTAGCGAAAACCGGCGGCTAGCCCGTAATCCCCCTGCGCGTCCCGCATCTGAAAATAACAAGTCTGAATGTCGCCTGACGAACTGAACTCGATGTTTTCGATCAGCATCTGCACGCGTTTGAGCGCAGGGTCCAGCGTCGCATGGTAAGCGGGCTCATGAATGACCATCGGATTGATTTTTCCGGGTCGTATTGCCAGAACCACCAATACGACCAGCACGATGAGAAGTAAACCTTCGTACATTGTAAAAAAAGGGTGGCAGAAGCCACCCCTTACATCAACCGCGACGAGTACTGTGACCCAGTACGTTCGTGCTTTCTATCCATTTCTTGACGCGATTGGCGTCTCCGATACGGGTGCTTTTACCGACCGAATCGAGCAGCACGATGATGACGGGACGATTGCGTATCTGCGCCTGCATCACCAGACAGCGCCCGGCTTCGTTGATGTAGCCGGTCTTGCTTACGCCGATTTCCCAGGACGCGTTTTTAACCAGAGGATTGGTGTTATTGAAGGTCAACTCCCGTCCGCGCGTGCTCTCGACCGAATGCGTCGCGGTGGTGGTGTACTGGTGTATCAGCTTGTAGTTGCGCGCAGCGGCGACCATTTTGACCAGGTCTCGCGCCGTCGAGACGTTCTCGCTGTTAAGGCCGGTAGGGTCGCGGAACACGGTATGCGTCATGCCCAGCTTGCGCGCCTTGGCGTTCATCGCAGCGATCGCCGCGTTCAGTCCGCCAGGATAATTGCGCGCCAGCACTGAAGCTGCGCGATTCTCGGACGACATGAGCGCCAGCTTGAGCATTTCGCTGCGGGCAAAAGTCGTGCCTACACTAAGACGCGAATGAGTTCCCTTCAGGCTGTCCATATCCGCCTCCGAGACGCTGAGCGCCTCGTTCAGATCAGGATCGGTATCTAGCACGATCATCGCGGTCATCAGTTTGGTGATGGAAGCGATCGGTGCTACCGCATCGGGATTTTTGGTATACAGCGGTCGCTGAGTCTGCTCGTCGTAGATCAGCGCAATGGAAGAGGCCAGTTTCGGGCTAGAAGCCGGCTGAAAAGTCGCATCGGACAACTCGGTATCGAATTTGGCTGCAACCGGCTCCTGCTGAATCAGGCGAGGATGAGCGTGCCTGATTTTGGCATTGCGCAGCGTAACACGCTTCTGTTGATGAACATGTTTTTGCTGATGAACATGCTTCACATGATGTTTGACAGGATGCTTGTGATGCCGGTGTTCACCGGCAGTAGCCACCACGCTGTAACCGGCCAGCACACACAACAACAGTATTTTTTTCATTTTAATCTCACTCATCCACCGACAGGCAAAAGAATACCCCAAAATAAAAATAAATCAATACAAATCAACAGGCAGGCGACTCCTGTTCCACACGTTTCTGAAGATTCCACATCTGTTCATACAATCCCCCCTGGCGTAGCAGTTCCGCATGCGCCCCGCGTTCGACTATACGCCCCTGATCCATCACCAGTATCTGATCCGCATCCACCACCGTGGAGAGGCGATGAGCGATGATCAGCGTGGTGCGGTTTTGTGCGATCGCGCGCAGTTCGGCCTGTATGGCCTTCTCGGACTTGGAATCCAGCGCAGAGGTCGCCTCGTCGAAAATCAGCATCGCAGGATTTTTCAATATTGCTCGGGCAATCGCCACCCGCTGTTTTTCCCCACCCGACAATTTCAGGCCGCGCTCGCCGACCTGAGTCTCGTATCCTAGCGGCAAGGAATCGATAAATTCATGGATATGGGCCGCCTGCGCCGCCGCGATCACATCCTCCCGACTCGCATCGGGACGCCCATAGGCGATATTGTAGTAAATGGTGTCGTTGAACAACACGGTGTCCTGCGGCACGATTCCTATGGAAGCGCGCAATGAATTCTGCGTCACAGAACGAATATCCTGCCCGTTGATGCGGATGCAGCCGCCTTGCACATCGTAAAAACGGAACAACAATCGTGAAAGCGTAGACTTTCCCGCGCCGCTAGAACCCACTACCGCCACCGTATGACCTGCCGGAATCGAAAAACTCACACCGAACAGGATCTGCCGGTCAGGATTATAGCCAAAATCCACGTTTTCGAACCTCACCTCGGCCTCCCCCGCCAGCAAGGCAGGTGCACCCTGTGCATCGGAGACTTCGCGCTCCCGGTGCAGCAACCCGAACATCTTCTCCATGTCGGCCAACGCATGGCGTATCTCACGGTACACAAAACCCAAAAAGTGCAACGGCATGTATAGCTGAAGCATGAAAACATTGACCAGCACCAGATCCCCTACCGTCATCGTGCCCTGGACAACCTCATCGGCCGCCAGCCACATCAGCGCCGTGATGCCGATGGCGATGATGATGCTCTGCCCCGCATTTAAAAAGGCCAGCGAAGTCTGATTCTTGACCGCCGCCGTTTCCCAGTGCTCCATGTTGTGATCATATCGTCCCGCCTCATATTTTTCGTTGCCGAAATACTTGACGGTTTCATAGTTGAGCAGACTGTCGATGGCGCGGCTGTTTGCCTTGGAGTCCAGATCGTTCATGGTGCGCCTGACCACCATACGCCATTCGGTGACAAACAGCGTGAAGGCGATGTACAGGATTAGCGTAACAAAGGTGATGCCTGCGAACCACGGGTTGTATTTATGCAGCAGGACTGCTGCCACCAGCGCGATCTCCAGCAGGGTGGGCAATATATTGAACAGCATGAAATTGAGCAAAAAGCTGATCCCGCGCGTGCCCCGGTCTATATCGCGCGAAACGCCGCCTGTCTGCCGATCCAGATGAAAGCGCAAGGAGAGGCTATGCAAATGTTCGAATACCTGCAGCGCCACGCGGCGTATGGCGCGCTGAGTGACCTTGGCAAACACGGCATCGCGCAACTCGCCAAACAGGGTGCTCATCAGGCGCAACAGGCCGTAACCCATAATCAGCGCAACCGGAACCATCAGCACTGCATGAGTCTTGTCCAGCGCATCGATGATCTGCTTGAAAAAAAGCGGGACCGCGACGTTGGCAAGTTTGGCAAATATCAGCAAACTCATCGCCAGTATCACGCGCCCCTTGAATTCCATCAGATAAGGAATCAGCGAGCGTATGGTCTGCCATCCGCCTTGCGTGTCGTGTTCAGGGGAGCTGGAAGGATGTCTCATCGTATGTCGCGTAAATGTAGTGGACCGATTATAGCCCCTGACGCACTAAAATGACGCCCGCTATACGCTGCGCTTACCGTAACCCAGAATTCCTATTCCCATCCGAACGAGGCTGTAGCTGGCTCTGAATAAAAGCCTCTCCCACCAGGAATAGTCACGTCCGGCTTTAATGCGATGCGCATGCCTTGAAATTGCCGCGTACAAATCGCCGCGCAAGGCCGCTGAAAAGTCCGCATCGCTGATAACCAGATTGGCTTCCCTGGCCAGCAACAGGCTGAGCGGATCGATATTGGACGAACCCACCGTGCTCCAGCACTCGTCCACCACCGCCACCTTGGCATGCAAAAAACCGGCCCGATACTCGTATATTTCGATGCCTGCCTGCAGCAACTGCGGGTAAAGCGCATGGGTCGCGTAGTGCGGCAATCTGTGTTCTACACAGCCTTGCAGCAGCAATACCACCCGCACGCCGCGTTTTGCCGCCTGCACCAGCGCACGGCGAAAAATCCTGCCGGGCAGAAAATAGGCATTTGCGATCAGCACCTCGTGTTTTGCGCTCGAGATCGCCTTTAAGTAGCTACGCTCAATCTCGCGCCGGTGGCGCAGATTATCGCGCAGCAACACCGTCACCTTCGTGCCTGCGGCATGCTTCCTGACAATACTGCGCTCAAGACGCTGTCCTCTGGCCCAGGATACTGCGATCCACTGGCGTCTCATCACCGTATGAATGTCTGAGGCGACTTCGCCTTGCACTCGCACCGCAAAATCAAAACGCGGTGCGCCGCGGCCTCCCGTTGCATCGGAGATGATGTTGATTCCGCCTACATAGGCGATTTTGCCGTCTATGGCGGCTAATTTTCGATGCAGGCGGCGCAGGCGGTGGCGGCGTAACCGGAATCTGTACAATTCGCGCCGGAATACGTGCACCTGCACCCCGGCTCGCGTCAATTCGTCCAGCCAGCTCTCCGGCAGATTCGCCGAACCGTAACCGTCTATCAACAGGCGCACCGCAACGCCGCGACGCGCCGCGCGCTGCATAGCCTGAGACACCCTCAAACCGATCTCGTCTGCGGCAAATATATAGCTTTCCAGATAGATATAGTCCGATGCGCTGTCCATGTCGGCACAGAGCTGCGGGAAATATTCCGCACCGTTGTGCAGCAGGGTGAGGCGGTTACCGTCGACTTCAAAGCTGTCAGACATTGCGTCTTAAACGGGCAGAGAGTGCGGCATGATCGGACAGGCGCTGCCATGCGCCGCCGGTATGAACTTCGCTGTGCAATACGGAAAAACCGCGCACGTAGATGCGATCCAGACGAAACAGCGGCAATCGGGCAGGAAAGCTGCGCGCCACCTTGCCGGAACTCAGATGAAACACGTCGTGCATGCCAAGTTCAGTTGAGATGAGCGTCCCCATCTGATTTCGCCAGTCATTAAAATCCCCTGCGATGATGACGGGTGCATCGAGCGGTATTTCGTTCTGCACGTATTCGATTAAGGCGCGGGTCTGCGCGCGACGGCCTCTGGCGAACAATCCGAAATGAGCACAAAGCGCATGTATCCGCGCAGTTCCTGTATCGATTTCGCAGTGCAAAAGGCCGCGACTCTCGAAGCGATGCGCGGAGATATCGGTGTTCAGTGTCTGCAATATGGGGTAACGGCTCAATATCGCGTTGCCGTGGTGCCCGGCCTCATAGACGCAATTCTTGCCGTATGCCGCATGCGGCCAGAGTTTTTCGGCAAGATAAGCATGCTGGGCCTCATCGGGATAATTGGCAAACCGCTCTGCATGATGTTTGTGCTCGCCCTGCACCTCCTGCAGAAAAACGATGTCGGCATGGAGCTCACGCAAACGCTCGCGCAACTCCTGCAGCACAACCCGGCGGTTGAAATGCGAAAACCCCTTGTGGATATTGTAAGTTGCGATCGTCAGCATAGAACTCGTACCCAGGTTAACCGCAAAAAACCGTTATTTTAGCAGCGGCTAGAACAGCATCGAGTCTCCGCCCTTGCTTTGCTGCATCGTCGAGATACTTTCGCTTTCCTTGGAGAGCGATTCTAGCGCATTGATCACCTGCATGCTGGAGCTCTCCATCGCATCGACCAGTCTTAATACAGATGAATAATCGTTTGCACCGTAACTGCGTACGGCGTCCGATGCCTCTTTGTGAAATCTTTTGTGAGGATCTTCGAGTGCGGCGTAACCCTTAAGGCCGGAAAAGTCCTCCCTGCCCTGCCCCTGGTAATACCACTTGCCAAGCCGACAGCAGGTATGGTCGGTAAAGTCCTTGGCCGTTTCGCTGGAGGTGCCGAAAAGCGCCCGGTATACGCGCAGCTTGTATATCACATGATCGATCTTGGCCAGCTCGCAAAAACTGCGCAGCGCCGATGAAGAGATGGCCAGTTCCATCTTGCCCGTCAACCCCAGCAGAGCACCCACCGTATCCGATGCATTGCCCGCTTCGCGGCTGAAACTGCTGGCACTGGCAGCCAGTTCGGCTATCTGACGGCAGCTGTTTCCCGTTTCGCTGCGAATTTCGACAACAAGACGACTGATCTGTCCGGTAGCACCGGCGGTGCGCTCCGAGAGCTTGCGCACCTCATCGGCCACCACCGCAAAACCGCGCCCGGCCTCGCCGGCTCTGGCCGCTTCTATGGCGGCATTGAGCGCCAGCAGATTGGTCTGATCAGCGATTTCCTTGATCAGCTGCACGATGCTGTCTATCTGCTGCACCTGCTGATCCAGCGCATTGACATTTTGTGCCACGGAATTCGATTTTTGCTCCAGCAGGGAAAAATCGTTGACCATGTGATCCGTGGCGCTGCGGGTGGTCATCGAAGCCCCCTGCGCCTCGATAGCGGTGATACGCCGCTCGCGCATGTTTTCTGCATTGAAGGCCAGCGACGACTGCAGTTCCAGCAGCGACTGGTTGAATACGTTAAATTTGACGATCAGCGAAGATACATGTGACAACTGCTCCGTCAGGCTGTCTTTTTCTTGTTCGAGTTCCATGCAGCGCGAGGACTGAAGCGCAGATGTTTCTTCCGACCGTTGCAGACGCGACTCCAGTTCATCCACACGGGCCTGCAACTCGCTGATTTTATTTCTGCCGGTATTAAAAAACATACAACCTCCTTCGTTTACCCGCCGCTCAATCAGACATTGCCGATCCCCCGTGCGGGCAACTTGATCTGTCTGGCAAAATCCAACATGCGGCGGATGGGCTGCACGGCACGCGGAATGATGGCAGGATCGATGTGAATTTCATTATCCCCTCTTTCCAGCACAGCGGCCAGTTTGGCAAGACTATTCATCGCCATCCACGGACAGTGGCTGCAACTGGTGCAGTTAGCCCCAACCCCCGCGGTCGGCGCCTCCAGAAAAGTCTTGTCGGGGCAGAACGTGCGCATCTTGTGCAGTATGCCGTTATCGGTCGCAACGATGAAGACTTTAGCGCTGGAATTTCTGGCGGCATTGATCAGCTGCGTGGTTGAACCGATTACATCGGCCAGCTGCACGACGGCTCTGGGGGACTCCGGATGCACCAGCACCAGGCAACCGGGATGCTGCGCCTTCAATTGTGCCAGCTCCCGCGCCTTGTATTCATCGTGAACCACGCAGGCGCCCTGCCAGAGCAGCATATCGGCTCCGGTCTGCTCCTGCACATAGCTGCCCAGATGACGGTCGGGCGCCCAGAGTATCTTTTTGCCCTGTTCATGCAGGTGTTTGACCACCGGCAGCGCTATCGAACTGGTCACCATCCAGTCGGCTCGCGCCTTCACCGCCGCACTGGTATTGGCATAAACCACTACCGTTCTGTCGGGATGCTGATCGCAAAATGCCGCAAATTCATCCGCAGGACAACCCAGATCGAGCGAGCATTCCGCAGCCGGATCGGGCATCAGCACCCGTTTTTCCGGATTGAGTATTTTGGCGGTTTCCCCCATGAAGCGCACCCCCGCCACGACGATGGTTTTGGCCCGATGCTGATACCCGAAGTTTGCCATATCCAGCGAATCCGAGACGATTCCGCCGGTTTGTTCCGCCAGATCCTGCAAGTCCGAATGCACATAATAGTGGGCAACCAGTACCGCATCCTGCTCGACCAACAGCCGCTTGATGCGTTCGATGAGCAGCAGTCTTTCCTGCGCGTCCGGCTCAGGTGGAATATTGGCCCAGGCCGCTGCGGTAGCGCAACCCGGATGATCGTAGGAAATAAAGATCTCACTCATGGATTTTCTCTGCGCACAGCTTTAATATCATTTCACGGTTACTCGGCGAAAACACCTTGTCTGCCGCTTCCTGCAGCGTAAGCCACCGGTAATCAAGATGCTCCCGGGGGGAAATGCGCACCGGAACCCGGCCGGGCAATTTCAAACCGAACACATGTTCGACATTCCGGGTAACTCCTGCAGGGTAGCGGTGCTGCCAGTGCGGGTAGATTTCATATTCATTCTGAAACTGCCAGTCGGTGAGCTGGTAACAACCGGCGTCCAGCCCGGTCTCCTCCCTCGTTTCGCGTATCGCCGTCTCGCGCAATGACTCTATGCCATCTCGGCTGCCGGTAACCGACTGCCAGTAACCGGGATGATCGGCCCGCTCCAGCAGCAATACCTCCGTCCCGAACTCAGCCGAAGGGGCAGTATAGATCACCACCAGAACCGAAACGGGCTGTTTTATTCCTGCCATGCTCAGGCAAAAAATATCCAGAACGGTTTGCTGCGCTGTCGCCAGTAAACCACCGTATCGTCGAAGATATCCTGCGCGATTTCCCGGTCATTGGAAGACAGTCCCAGGGTCGGGCTGACATTGCGCAGCAACAGCACGTAGCCGGGCGCAGCCTCCCAGGACAGATCGCACAGCACATCCACCAGCGCATCCCAGTTTTCTCCGAACTCACCGGGGAAACGGGTGGCTCTAGCCAGCGCATTGAGCAGGTTTTTCTTACCCTTGATCCCCTTCAGATCGGCGTCAAACAACGCAAATCCCGCCTGTTCAGCCAGTTCCGACAGCACCTCCACACGACAGTCCAGCTTATGGCAGCCCGCCGCTGCCAGATTGATCAGTTGTGGTGCTGCGTCCATGGCTACTCCCTTATACGTTTGAAGGATTGATAATGATCTGCGCTGTAATAATACTCACCCGGATTGCCGCTGATGATACGCCTTGCACCGCGATTGCGCGCCCCCGGCGTTTTCACCGTGTATTCATGGTAATAGCCGCGCGGCTGTTTTGGCAATATCCGTTCAAAATTCCCGAACACCACTCCGTCACGGTCGAAGGGAAATGGCCCGCCCTGACGTATCATGCGCAAGGTCTCACGTCCTTCTGGCGGCAGATCGGCCACCGCCATCACCGTCACTTCGGTTGCCGCCGCGTGGCGCGCTTCCGCCGGCAGGCAGAAGCACATCAACAACAGCCAGATCAGCAGCAGACGCACTATTTGGCGACCTCTACCGTCGGTTGCTGGCGCAGACGGATATGCAGATCGCGCAACTGACGCTCATCCACCGCAGAAGGCGCCTGAGTCAGCAGGCATTGCGCTCGCTGGGTCTTGGGGAAGGCGATCACATCGCGTATCGATTCGGAGCCGGTCATCATGGTGACGATGCGATCCAGACCGAAAGCCAGACCTCCGTGCGGCGGCGCACCGTATTGCAGCGCGTCGAGCAGGAAACCGAATTTCGCTTGCGCCTCTTCCGCACCGATGTTGAGTGCGCGGAACACCTTGCTCTGCACCTCGGCCTTGTGGATACGCACCGAACCGCCGCCCAACTCCCATCCGTTCAGTGCCAGATCGTAGGCTTTGGCAAGACAGCGGCCGGGATCGGTTTCCAGAAATTCCAAATGCTCGTCCTTGGGAGAGGTGAAAGGATGATGGCAGGCATTCCAGCGGCCGCCTTCCTCGTCGTATTCGAACATCGGGAAGTCCACCACCCACAGAGGTTCCCACACGTTGCCGTTGGTGTGACCCTTTTCATGACCGATCTTGCAGCGCAGTGCGCCCAGTGCATCGTTGACGACCTTGGCCTTATCCGCGCCGAAGAAGATGAGATCGCCGTTTTGCGCACCGGTTCTTTCGATCACGGCTTTCAATGCCGCCTCGTGGATATTTTTGACGATGGGGGATTGCAGTCCGGCATCATTGAGCTGGGTGACATCGTTGACCTTGATATAGGCCAGCCCCTTGGCGCCGTAGATGCCGACAAACCTGGTGTATTCGTCGATCTCGCCGCGGGTGAATGCAGCGCCGCCCGGCACGCGCATCGCCGCAATGCGGCCGGTAGCGGAATTGGCGACCCCGGCGAATACTTTGAAGGCCACATCCTTCATCACATCGGTCACTTCGGTCAACTCCAGCGTCACCCGCATGTCCGGCTTGTCCGAACCGAAACGCGCCATCGCCTCCGCATAAGTCATGCGCGGGAAAGGGTTGGGCAGATCCACGTCCAGTGCTTCCTTGAACACGGTGCGGATCAGCTCTTCGGTGAGCTGCGTAATCTGAGCTTCGTTCAGGAAAGAGGTCTCGATATCGACCTGGGTGAATTCAGGCTGACGGTCTGCGCGCAGGTCTTCGTCGCGGAAACACTTGGTGATCTGGTAGTAACGGTCGAAGCCCGCCACCATCAGCATCTGCTTGAACAGCTGCGGCGACTGCGGCAGCGCAAAAAACTCCCCCGGATGCACGCGAGAGGGCACCAGATAATCGCGCGCGCCTTCAGGCGTGGACTTGGTAAGCATAGGCGTTTCGATGTCGATGAAGCCGCGGCTGTCCAGGAAGCGACGGAAGGCCATCGCAACCTTGTAGCGCAACATCATGTTTTTCTGCATCTGCGGACGGCGCAGATCGATCACCCTGTGGGTCAGACGCACATTCTCGGAGAGATTTTCGTCATCCAGCTGGAACGGCGGCGTAACCGAAGCGTTCAGCACCTCGATCTCGTGGCAAAGAATCTCGATTTCACCGCTGACCAGATTGCTGTTGACCGTACCGGCAGGACGACGACGCACCAGTCCCGTGATACGCAACACGTACTCATTGCGCACGGATTCTGCGATCTTGAACATATCAGCGCGGTCCGGATCGCAAACCACCTGAGCCAGACCTTCGCGGTCGCGCAGATCGATGAATATCACCCCGCCGTGATCGCGGCGGCGGTGCGCCCAGCCGCAAAGGCTCACGGTCTGATCGAGTTGGTCGGTATTGAGGGTGCCGCAGTAATGTGTACGCATAGTCTTTAGGAAATATTATGTAATGATGCCGGAGGCGTATCGGATACCACCCCCATAGAAACGATAGAGCGCAACGCCACATCTACCGTCATATCCAGCTCGATGGTGTCAGTGCGACGCACGAAAAAATAAAAGCCGTTCACAGGGCTGGGCGTGGTGGGAATGAATACCGCCACATATTCGTCGTCAAAACGCCCGGCCACTTCGCCGGGAACATTGGTCTGAAAGGCCAGCGACCATGCCCCCTGATGCGGGTAGCGCACCAGCAACACCTTGCGGAATGAATTGCCGCTGCCCGACAACAGCGTATCGCTGACCTGCTTCACGCCCTTGTAGATGTTGCCTACGAAGGGGACATGCAGCATGCCCTTCTCGGACGCCGCCCACAGGCGCTGGCCGAACACGTTGCGTATCAGCAAACCGGTCAGCAGCACCACGGCAAACGTCAGGATGATGCCCAGTCCCGGCACATGAAAGGGCAGCAGATAATCCGGCTGCCAGTGCTGCGGCAACAGGAGCAGAGTCTGATCCATCGTGGTGATGGTCAGATTCAGCACCCAGATCGTGATGCCCAGCGGCACCCAGACCAGCAACCCCGTGACGAGAAATTTCTTCATCGATCAGGAGTTGGCGACAGGACAGGAACCTGAACTGGCGCAGGGAGCGCAAGAGGGCTTGTTCTTGAAATCTGTCGCATAATAACCGTTGCCCTTCAACTGAAAACCGGCAGCGGTCAGCTGCTTGACAAAGCTTTCCTTGCCGCATTCCGGGCAGGTGCTGAGCGGATCGTCGCTCATTTTTTGCATCACATCCTGTTGCACACCGCAATCGGTGCACGCATAAGCATAAATTGGCATGACTTTTCCTATCGAATGATTTGAAAATTGGGCATTATACCTGAGCGTACCCCCTGATGCGCACGCACGGCCTGTCGCCTTTTGAAGAGCACGACAACCCTTCATTCGCACCCAGATGAGGATTAAAGTCGTTTTTTCAAGCGTCAGCTTAAAAACATCAAGCGTGAAAGGCATGTATAATGCGCCCGCCCTGCGTAAAACCAATCAGCGCAGCGGCCTGTTAACTCACCCCCCGATCTTCCCGATCAACCGATACGACTGCCCCGATTGGTGCCGCTCTTCGAGCGTCAGGCCGCCGCAGGAGCCAAGCTTTGCCAAATACGAACACCCCGACCACCTTTGCCAGTCTGAATCTGGCCGAACCCATACTGCGCGCCATCAATGACGCAGGATACACACAACCCACTCCGGTGCAGGCACAGGCCATCCCGCTGGTATTAGCCGGAGGCGATCTGCTGGCAGGCGCACAGACCGGGACCGGCAAGACTGCAGGTTTTACCCTGCCGGTATTGCATTTGCTGAGCGGCAAACCTCCTGCCGTTGCAGGGCGCCCGCGCTGCCTGATACTGACTCCGACGCGCGAACTCGCAGCTCAGGTCGAGGAATCGGTACAGACTTACGGAAAATATCTTCCCTTAAAATCGCTGGTGATGTTCGGCGGCGTCAATATCAACCCGCAGATTAAAGCACTGCGCTCACAGGTGGACATACTGGTGGCAACCCCAGGCCGATTGCTCGATCATCTCGGCCAGAAGACGCTGGATCTGTCTTCGGTGGAAATCCTGATTCTGGACGAAGCCGACCGCATGCTGGACATGGGCTTTATCCGCGACATCAAAAAAATCCTCGCCCTGCTGCCCAAAAAGCGCCAGAACCTGCTGTTCTCTGCGACTTTCTCCGAAGAGATCAAGACCCTGGCCGACGGCCTGCTGCACAACCCGGGATTTGTCGAAGTCGCGCGCCGCAACACCACTTCGGAACTGGTTTCGCAAAGCGTACACATGGTGGCGCAAAAGCTGAAGAGCCATTTGCTCTCCCATCTGATCAAGCACCATGACTGGAAACAGGTATTGGTATTCACCCGCACCAAGCACGGCGCCAACCGTCTTGCCGAGAAGCTCAATGCCGACGGCATTCCCGCCGCTGCGATACACGGCAACAAGAGCCAGTCCGCACGCACCAAGGCGCTGTCTCAGTTCAAGGATGGCACGATGCCGGTGCTGGTTGCGACCGACATCGCAGCCCGCGGCCTCGACATCGACATGCTGCCTCATGTGGTGAATTTCGAGCTGCCCAATGTGCCGGAAGACTATGTACACCGCATAGGCCGTACCGGGCGCGCTGGCAGCAACGGCGCGGCGATTTCGCTGGTGGACAGTGAGGAACTGGATCACTTGAAGAACATCGAGCGCCTGATCAAGATGCAGATACCGAGGGGCGCAATCGACAGCTTCGTTGCGCCGACACATATCCCGCCTGAAGCGCCTCGTCCGCCGCGCCCGCAGCACGGCCAGAAACGCCACAGCAACACCACGGCACGTCCGCCTCGTGAAGGAGGCGCGCCCGGCCAGAGTCGTCCGGCACGCGAAGGACAGGCCCGCAGTCAAAGCCGCCCGCCGCGCGAAGGTCAACCCAACCCCAACGCACCTCAACGCGGGCCTCAAGCGCCTCGCGCGTCACAGCGTACGCCCGCTCAAAAACAGCAGCCCCTGCTGTCCGAAGCGGCTCGCCATCAGGCCATGCCTCAACCCGCCCTGTTCTCACCCCGCCCTGCGGCAAGACGCGGGAAATAGCTGGTAGCTGGTAGCTGGTAGCCTGAATGCTACCGCTATCAGCACCATAATTTAACTCAATACAGGACCGTGCGACAGCACACCATCATGGCCAAGACCAATTACACCTTCGAAAAACGGCAAAAAGAATTAGCCAAACAGAAAAAACAGGCCGACAAGCTGCTCAAGAAGGCCGCTGCAAAGGAAGATCAGGGCGAACAGCCACCGGCAATGACAGATGAAAACGCATTGCAACCTCAATAAAAAACTCGATGCATTCGAGGAAGGGCTTCTGAACGCCTTTGAAGCAGGAGAATTAACATCCACCTCCCCTTCAAAAGCTGATTTTTCCAAATTCAAGACCGCGGCGACCGCGATCTTTTATCAAGGACATGGGTCGCCATCTACGTTGGATGTGCGCTGATTTATTCGATTTTTTCATTGATGAAACTGCCAGCCATTCGACCATGACGGCAAGTTGCCACTTATCCCGCTCAGGTGCGAATTCGCTTGAATGATGACGAATAAATCAGCCTCTCTTTAGCCGCCCGCCAGTATGCTTAACACATCGCTCCACTGCCCCACCTGCTCATCATGCAGACGGTAAATCGCCTTGTATTTCCAGTTAACTCCGGTGCCTGGTGCAGGCAATGCCGTATTATCAGGGGTATCCGGCTCGGTATTGATGGTAAAAAAGACAAAACCGTTGCCATCGCTTCTATCCACCCAGATTTCTATCGCCCCGGCCTGTCCTTTAGACCATACAACAACCGGATGACCGGCATTGTATTGGACGCTTAAAGCGGGCTTCCAGCTCGAAGTATCGAGCAGAATTTCCGGGCCGATGATATGTGAATCCTGCCCGATAGCAGTCGTGTAATTTTTATGCGCCTTGATACGCACGACCAGAGAATAGAGTCTGGCGTTCACACCGGGTGCAACGTTTTGCGGAAAATTCGGATCGATAACAGGAGCTACAGGCCAGGTGACATCGCCGCTGCCGCCTTCGAACAACTGATTTTTGTAAGCGGTCCAGTGATGCGCGTAATTTTGCGCCTGATGGTGCGCGGTGTGGGCACGGCGCACATTGAATGTATCTCGTTTGAGAACCCCCATGTCCTCATTGCTGATTTCCAGAACGCTCTGGTACTTGGGTAAAGTAGCGGCCAGATGTTCCAGCAGTTCGATTTTACCAATATCAGTTTTCGGCATGAAAGTAGCATTCGCCATGATGGTAACTCCCTTGATTGATAAAAAATTAGCGCGGCAGAAAATCCTGATTTGTGATGCCTGTTTTCACTGCTGCCCCCTCCCGGAATACCGCTTCAGCACTTCGACACACCTCTTCGCAGTTGTCCGGCATTGGTACTAAATTCTGAAAATCCTATCCAATTTACTATCGAGTGCACCTACATTCTTTTTAATTGCCACTTTCTTTCGGATAAATGTCGAAACGAAACAGTTAACCGTTACAAAACTGTGAAAACAATTTTTACTGCCTTTTTGTACAGTGCTGCGTGTCAACTCCCTGCCGCCACCCAACCCGGGCTTGATCCAGCGACTCCGCCACATGGTTCTGCCTGATCGAATCCTGTTCTGCTTGCCGCCTCAATGGTTCTGCTAGTCGGCTCTGCAGTGCCGCTAGCCCGCACCCGGGTACTGCTAGCCCGCCGGATGATTCTGCTTACCTGATTCCGCTTCTAGCTGCCTTAGCTATGGCTCTTCTTGCCTGAGCCATGATTCCGCCTGTGTTCTGCCTGGCACTGCCTGTCTGATACGAGGTGTAACATGCCCGCCAAGCTGTGCAACTTGTCAGCGCAGAGGTGCTGACAAAATCTTCAAGCCCTTAGGGCGAACATTAATGGCAATCAAACGATGAAACAATATGCCTGATGGACTAGATATATCGGCCTGTTGCCCGGTCGGAAGAGAGGCGAAGAATGGCACGCAGCCGCCGATTTTCGGAAGGCTCCGGGAAGTGTGATCTGCACAAGAATGCCACCGGCTGTATGTTCGAAAAAGCAACCGCCCTGTCACAGCACGGCATCAAAATTCAAAGTAGGTATCGCCTCAAAATAAACCGCAGCTCTGCCACCGGCAACACTTACCGCTCCAGGTTATGATGAAATCACCGGAGCATACCTTACGGGCAATTCTTCCCAATTAGTTGCGGTGAGTACATCGACTGCATTGGTTAGTCGAAACTTAAAATGAGGAAATACAGGAAAAAGAAGGTCTTGAAAAAGAGGCTGCGGATAGCCAAGTTCGTACAACCAGTACTTCGCATTTATTTCACTGTCAGCCCTGCCGGTCTGCTCTAATTCCATTTCACTCCGGTTCTTTATCTTTACCGATTTAACCGGATACAGATGTGTAATTTTTTACCTTCAGCATCGCCATGAGCGATAGCACAATAACGGACTTCACGCATTGTATTTCGCTCAACTGAGTCTTTATTGGTTGTGCTCAAAGGGATGTGATAACAGCATGCGCGTTCCTCACAATATGTCTTCAGATATCCTTCACTCCGGTTCGGACCCAATGGTGCAACCAGAGTTAAATCTGTACATCGCGAAAGGCGGGCGCCTGACTGCGCAATACGCGCTGAGTCTTCAGCAAAAAACTGGTCGGGTGCGGTATGACACAGGTTAAATTTCTTGCGCGACAGAAAAAATATAGCATCTGAGATCAAAGACATCGGCGAACAGCGTCCCCCACGGTAAAGCTACCCCTCCCGGTTACGCATGTGATCGGCAACTTTGGTGAAAGCCTCCGACAGTTCATGGCGCAAGGCGGCATCTTCAACCACATCATTAAGTGCCTGATTCATGCACAGCATCCACTGATCCCGCTCTGCATCGCCGATGGAAAAGGGCAGGTGGCGGCGGCGCAACATGGGGTGACCGTATTCCTCGACGAACAGCTGCGGCCCGCCCATCCAGCCTGACAAAAACTTGAATAGCTTGTCGTTGGCGCTTTGCAAATCCTCGGCGTGCATCTTGCGTATGCCGTAGGCTTCCGGCAAGCCGTCCATCAGTTCATAAAAACGCGTAACCAGCGCGCGGATTTTTTGCGCCCCGCCGATCAGCTCATAATGTGTTTTTTCAGCCATTTACCATTCCCTGAATGAAACGCCCAGACCCAGTGTGGTCTGGCGGTGATTGTAATCGATCAGGCTCTCGCCGTATCCTGTGCCTAACTGCGCATGCAGACGCGCGGCATGACCCAGAGCTACAGGCACCGACCAGTCAAGCTGCATGAATCCGATGTTCTGATTCAAATTCAAGTTGTTGCGCATCAGCAACGAGACCGCCTGCGACTTGTTATCCGGCTCCCAGCGCATCACCACGTCGCCACGACCGAAATAATGAACTATATCCGGATTGTCATCCTTGACTGCTTTTTCCGGAATCCGGTACCAGGCTCTAGCCAGCAAAGACAGGTTGTTCCACTCCCAGCCGCCCTGTGCATAAACGCGGTTCCAGCTGCGGGAATCCGGATTGGTCCTGCCGTTGGACTGATGCACGAACCCCAAGTTGAGCAGTTTCCAGCCCGACTCATTGCCGGTACCGAAGGCTGCGATCAGCTCGGGCTCGTAGTTGGTCTCACGGAACGGCGATGAATTTCTGGTATTGAAGACCTGCCACTGCGACTGCTGAGTGTACGCCCCCCACACGCGCAGCGTTTTCAGGCCGAACAGATCCAGATTCTCGATGTCTCCGACATCGGTCTTGAAGCTCAGCTGAAACTTCGCGTCCATCGCATCCAGATCGGCAGGCTGTTGTACCGATCGGCCGGGTGACGGCGAATAAGGCCGGCTGTTCGCTCGGCTGGTTTCCCTGACGATCAGATAGCTCTGACGGTGCGGCTGCAGGCGATCTAGCGAACTGGCATCGCGGCGCACCCGGTTGTCCAGATTCCAAACCCGTGTCAGGTAAGAGCGCTTATCCCCTGAAACAGGCGGCTGTTGCGGCAAAACTGTCTCCACCTGCCGCGGCACGGGTTCGGACAGCGCACTGTCGAAACACTTAAGACGCGCCATATCGTCTGCTGCGAAATTTTTCGCGCATAGCGCAAAAGCACCGCTATCCGCATGTACCGGCCCGATTACAGCCAAAAAAACGCAAGCGATCAGTTTAATTTTCATAAGTTTTCAATTTAAAACGCGCCAGTATCCGGTAACTTCCGGCTTCCGACTGCAACAAAACAAATTCGCGAACAGGCCAGTTCACCGGCACCGCCCCGGTCAGAGGCTCATCTGTCCAGCGCACATTCCGCCGCAACGTGATGTGCGGTTTATATTCCCGTTTTTCGAAACTGAAGCGATGGCGGGTCAGACTATACTCCAGCGCATGAACCAGGTTTAGCAGCTGAACCGGCAACACGCGCGGCGCCGCATACGCGATGTGGTTATCTCCCCAATAACGCGCCTCATCGAAAGTCACCTCGAAACACCCGGCCTCAACCTCTTCCGCCGCCAGCTTCAAAGCTTCCAGCCTGTCGCCGGCCACACCGCCCAGAAAAACCAGCGTGGCATGCAGCGTATCGGCGAGCATAACCCTGCCACCGCAAGGCAGCTGCCAGGCGGATAATTCGCCCCTCTGCTTTTCTTTTGGCCACAGCGCGAAGAAAACGCGCACGCTGCCCTCGATCGTATTCATGCCCTATTTTATCCGCATTCAGCTCGGGGTCGAGAGTCGCGCTGCAATAAGGTAAAATGCGCGACAATTAAATACGGCAGCCTATGCTGCCGCGAGGAACACCATGACCGTGCGTTTACGTGAAATACCCTACAACTACACCTCGTTCTCAGACCGTGAAATCGTCCTGCGCCTTTTGGGTTCCGAGGCATGGGACATCATCAACACCCTGAGGGGAGAGCGGCGCACCGGCAGATCGGCGCAAATGCTGTACGAAGTGCTGGGTGACATCTGGGTCGTTTCCCGCAACCCCTATTTGCAGGATGATCTGCTGGGCAACAGGAAGCGCCGCGATGCGCTGATCGGTGCCCTGCACCACAGACTCAACGCCATCGACGAACGCCGCCAGGAAAATCAGATCGTCAAACGCCTGCTGGAACTGGCCCGCAGTGCGGTCGATGCTTTTGCCGAGGAATTCGACCAGACACTGCAACTGCGCCGTCGCGCGCTGCGCGAACTCTCGCGCCACACCGCGAAAGACAACATTCAATTCGACGGACTGGCGCGCGTCACTCATGTGACCGATGCGACCGACTGGCGCGTGGAATATCCCTTCGTGGTGCTGCACCCTGACACCGAAGACGAGATAGCAGAGCTGGTGCGCACCTGCATCTTGCTCAAGCTCACCATCGTGCCGCGCGGCGGCGGCACCGGTTACACCGGCGGCGCGGTGCTGCTGAACAAATATTCGGCGGTGATCAACACGGAAAAACTGGACACCCTCGGCGCGATAGAACAGCGCGTGCTGCCGGGACTCTCAACCCCCTACGCCACCGTCCACTGCGGCGCGGGCGTCGTGACGCGACGCGTGATGGAGGCTGCGGAGAGTTCAGGTCTGGTATTTGCGGTCGATCCGACTTCCGCTGACGCATCCTGCATAGGCGGCAATGTAGCGATGAATGCGGGCGGCAAAAAGGCCGTGCTGTGGGGAACCGCACTGGACAATCTGGCTTCATGGCGCATGGTAACCCCTGACGGACTGTGGATGTTCGTTGAGAGGCTGGATCACAACCTGGGCAAGATACACGATGTGGAAAACACCACCTTCCGCATCAGTCGCTTTGAAGCCGACGGCAAAACCCCGCACGGAACACCGGAATTGCTGAATATCCCCGGCAGCGCTTTTCGCAAGGCGGGGCTGGGCAAAGATGTCACCGACAAATTCCTGTCCGGCTTGCCGGGCATACAGAAGGAAGGCTGCGACGGCATCATCACTTCGGCGCGCTTTATCCTGCACCGCGCGCACACCCACACCTTGGTCGATGCTGAAGGAGCCTGTTTTGACAATGCCCTCTTCCAAACTCCAGCCT
>CAYPIG010000018.1:0-18408 GCA_964410705.1 uncultured Gallionella sp. | reverse complement strand
ACCCGCACCGTCTGTCTGGAATTTTTCGGCCAGGTGCATGAAGCGGTACCTGCGATCGTCGAAATCACCAATTACCTGGGAAAGCCGGAAGCAGCAGGCGCACGCGCCCTGCTCGCGGGTCTGGAACATCTGGACGAGCGCTACCTCAAGGCGGTAGGTTATGCCACCAAGTCGCGTCGCGGCACGCGCCCCAAGATGGTGCTGATTGCCGATGTGGTCAGCGATGACGCCGATGTCTGTGCGGCCGCAGCCTCCGAGATCGTGCGCATGGCCAATCTGCGTCAGGGCGAAGGTTTTATCGCCGTATCAAACGAGGCCCGCAAGAAATTCTGGCTGGACCGTGCAAGAACGGCGGCGATTGCAAAACACACCAACGCCTTCAAGATCAACGAAGACGTGGTGATCCCCTTGCCCCGCATGGGAGACTATTGCGACGGCATTGAACGCATCAACATCGAGCTGTCGCTTTCCAACAAAATCGAGCTGCTCGATGCGCTCGACGAGTTTTTCGCGGGCGATTTGCCGCTTTACTATCAGGACGACAAACAGCTGGGCGATGCCGAACTGCTGGGGAACCGGGCCCATGAAGCCAGAAAACTGCTCGCCGAGGTGCGCCAGGGGTGGGAGTGGCTCAGGGATAATCTTGATGAAGCTAGTAGCCTGTGGCTCGCAGCAAGTAGCCCCAGCGACCAGCGACCAGCCACCAGCTCCCCATTGCCCGCTACAAGCACTGTTTTTCAGTCGCTGCAAAATCATTCCCTGCGCGCCTCATGGAAACGCGAGTTGCGCGAAAAACTGCGCCACATCTTCAGCGGCAGCACTTATCAGCCCGTCCTCGACCGGTGCAACGCAATTCATCAGCAAGTGCTAAAAGGGCGGGTGTTCGTCGCGCTGCATATGCATGCCGGGGACGGCAATGTACACACCAACATTCCGGTCAACTCGGATAACTACGAGATGCTGCAACAGGCCTACCGGGCGGTCGACCGCATCATGCAACTTGCCAAAGATCTGGGCGGGGTGATTTCCGGCGAGCACGGCATAGGCATCACCAAATACGATTATCTGGACGAAAAAGAACTCGCCCCGTTCGCCGCCTATAAACAGAAGGTCGATCCGGAAGGGCGCTTTAACAAGGGAAAACTGCTGCCCGGCAGCAACCTGGAGCGCGCCTACACCCCCAGCTTCAACCTGATGGAGCTGGAAAGCCTGATCCTCGAAAAAAGCGAGCTGGGCGAGATTGCCGACTCGATCAAGGACTGCCTGCGCTGCGGAAAATGCAAACCGGTGTGCTCCACTCACGTGCCGCGCGCCAATCTGCTTTATTCGCCGCGCAACAAGATACTCGGAACCTCTTTGCTGATCGAGGCTTTTTTGTATGAAGAGCAAACCCGGCGCGGCATCTCCATCCAGCATTTTGACGAATTCAACGATGTGGCCGATCACTGCACCGTATGCCACAAGTGCGCCAATCCGTGCCCGGTCAACATCGATTTCGGCGACGTGTCTATGGCGATGCGCAACTTTTTGCGCAAACAGGGCAAGAAAAAGTTCAACCCGGTCACGGCCAGTTCCATGTTGTATCTGAACACCACCGATCCGTTCACCATCAAGCTGCTGCGCAAGCTGATGATAGAGTGGGCCTATCAGGGCCAGCGCATCGCGCACGGCATTGCCAAACGGCTCGGGCTATTCAAAAAACAGACCGCGCATCCGCCTTCATCGGTGGGCAAGCCTGCCATACAGGCCCGCGTGATCCACTTCATCAATAAACCGATGCCGGGAAATCTGCCGAAGAAGACTTCCCGCGCACTGCTGGACATAGAAGACAACCGCGTGATCCCCATCATACGCAACCCGGCTCTGTCAGGCGAAGAGGCGGAGGCGGTGTTTTACTTCCCCGGTTGCGGATCGGAACGCCTGTTCGGTCAGGTGGGGCTTGCAACTCAGGCCATGCTGTATGAGACAGGTGCGATCACCGTACTGCCGCCGGGCTATCTTTGCTGCGGCTATCCGCAGAATGCATCGGGGCTGGGAGATAAGGCCGCGCAAATCACCACCGACAACCGCGTGCTGTTCCACCGCGTAGCCAACACACTCAACTATCTGGACATCAAAACGGTGATCGTATCTTGCGGAACCTGCATGGATCAGCTGATGAAATATCAGTTCGACAAGATCTTCCCCGGCTGCCGGCTGCTGGATATCCACGAGTATCTGCTGGAAAAAGGCATCAAAGTACAAGGCGCAAGCGGAACAAGATATATGTATCACGAACCCTGCCACTCGCCGATGAAGACTTACCAGAGCAAAAATGTCGTCGACACCCTGATGGGGGTGAGCGTTCCGCTCAACGAGCGCTGCTGCGGCGAGTCGGGCACTTTCGGCGTGGCTCAGCCTCACATTGCCACTCAGGTGCGCTTCCGCAAGGAAGAGGAAATGCGTAAAGGCGCAGATGCGCTGCGCGCCGACGGCTTTACCGGCGACATCAAGGTTCTCACCTCCTGCCCCGCCTGCCAGCAAGGGCTGTCCCGCTACAACGAAGACAGCGGCACCAGCTCCGATTACATCGTAGTGGAGATGGCTAAACACCTGCTGGGTGAAAACTGGATGGCCGACTTCGTAGCTAAGGCCAACAACGGGGGCATAGAGCGTGTGCTGCTCTAGGATCGAGGATGCAGGTTGCGGGATTCAGGAAAATCAAAAGCGGTGCATCGGCTTCCTGACTCCTGACTCCTGACTCCTGACATCATGCTGACCCTGCCTCTTGAGCCGACCGACGACCGTGCCGATCCCGCCTTCCGGGATGCGGCCGGATGCAGCGCCTGGCTGAACCAGTTGCAGCTGACCAATCTGCAGCTGGCGCACGAACGTTTGCTCACCCAGATGAATGAGTTAAACCGCCTTGCCATGTCCAGCACAGAAAGACTGCGAATCCTGGAACTGCTGCGAGAGACGGCAAGCTATGTTCAGGAGGATATGTTAAGAAAGATCGCGGCAAAACCGCTGCCGCTGAACGAACACGAACGGGCGATATTCAACGCGATAGAGCAGCTCTGGCAGGCGATGATCACAGGCTATCAGCGCGGCTTACAGGCCTGTCTGCTGGGTGAAAAATCCATGCTAAGGCATGCCGCGATGCTGTGTCAGCGTTGTTTGCATTACAGCGGCAGGCTGATACTCTCGCGTTTGCAAACCGGACATCAGCCCGAAGCCCGGCACTGGCAACAGTTGCACGAGCTGTATGCCTTTGCCGAGCAGCTTCGCGATGAGGCGCAAGACGAGAGCTGCACCGCAAGCTATGTCAAGACCCTGCTGCTTTGCTATGCCAATCCGGCTCAGATGTCGCGCTGGCAAGCGCAGAAAACCGAACACTGGCTCACATCCTGGCTTTGCGGGGTACAGCTGGATCGCAGTTGCAGCCAGAGCCGCAACGATGCCCAGCCGCTTGCCGTCGACATGAGCGGCTCGCAGGGTTTTCAGCGCATCGACAGCCTGCGCCACCACGATGAGACCCGCTACCTTGCGATGGTGCCGATCAGCAAATTGCTGCGGGTCAAATCGATACTGCTGCAACAGGGGCAGACCCCGGCCCAGGTTGGTTTAGGCGATGAAAAAGACAGCCGAACCTGCCTGGAACTGCTCAACTTGCTGCATCTGCACTGGTGCGAAAATCGCCGCGCACTGGCGCGCCGCCCCGCTATGCTGAGCGCGGAAGTATCAACCGCCCCGTTGCTGGACACAAAGTTCAGCCTGAAAAAAGAACTGCTATGGCAGATGCAAGACGAGAACATTCTGGGCGCACAGCTATGCAGCGAACCCGGCGAGCGCATCGCCTGCGGCCAGCTAATCGGCATTCGTCCGGAGAACCTCCGCCACTTCATGCTGGGCAGCGCCGTATGGGTGCAGCATCACGGCAAGCTATCCATGGGTGTGAAATATTTTCCTGGCAGTCCCGAGGCCGTGCAATTGCGCACCTCGCCGACTTTGGAAACGGCGGCCTTTCTGTTGCCCGCCCTGCCTGCGCTTAAAACGCCTGCCAGCCTGATCGTGCCGCGCGGTTGGTTTCGCGCAGGAATCAGTGCAGAAATCCGGAAACAGGATGGACAGCTCGTATCAATACAGCCGGGGTTTTGCGTAGAGCACGGCATCGACTACGAGCGGGTGAGCTACAAGCCAGTAGCCAGTAGCCAGTAGCTTATGCGATCCGTTTTTCGGGAAACACCAGCGCAAAGGTACTGCCACAGCCTTCCTGACTGACCACTTCCAGCCTGGCCTGATGCCGCAGGGCGATGTGTTTGACGATCGCAAGTCCGAGACCGGTACCGCCGGTCTCTCGGGAGCGACTGCGGTCCACCCGGTAAAACCGTTCGGTCAGACGCGGTATGTGTTGCGCCTCTATGCCTATCCCGCTGTCCTGTACCGAAAATACCGGCTGCCCCGCACGCGTATACCAGCGCAGGGAAATCTCGCCCCCTTGCGGCGTATAGCGCACCGCATTGCTGACCAGATTGGAAAAAGCGCTGCGCAACTCCTCACGGTTCCCGGTGAGCTGCAGCGGGCCATTGCATTCCAGACTGTGTTTATGACGGCCAGCGCTCAGCATTTCTCCATCTCGGCACACCTCATCCAGCAGTTGTTGCATGTCGACCCGTTCCACCCGCAACGGACTCTGGTCGCTTTCGAGGCGGGACAGGGTCAAAAGATCCGATACCAGATGATCCATGCGACGCGTCTGCTCGGCCATCAATTGCAAGGCACGCTGTATCTTTTTGTGTGAAAGATCGGTCATGTCCTGCAGATTTTCGACAAAACCGTTCACCACGGTCAGGGGCGTGCGCAGCTCATGAGAGACATTGGCGACAAAGTCGCGCCGCATGGTTTCGATGCGCTCAAGTTGCGTGATGTCCCTGCTGATCAAGAGCCGTTTGTTCCCTCCATAGGGGATCAGTTTGATCGACAGCACCATCTCGTCGTGGCGGGCCGATTTCATCACCAGCGGCGCGGTGTAATCCCCGGCCTGCATGTAGTCGATAAATTCGGGCTGGCGCACCAGATAGGTGACGTCCTGCTGTATGTCGCGCTGAGCGTTGAGCGAAAAATGCGCTTCGGCAAGCGGATTGCACCACTCTATCCGGTTGACTTCATTGAGGCTCACCACCCCTTCGGGCAAGGCCGCCGTCGCCTGTTCGATATTGAGCAGTTCGGTGGCCAGCTTCTGACGGGTCAGCTTGTGCCGTTTGACCATCTTGTACAGCAGCGAAAATACCTCGTCCCAGATACCGTCCGCTTCCGGTATGGTTTCCAGGCCCGGATCCTTGAGCCAGACGCCGAGCCGGTAGAGTTGCCTCGCATGGCGCGCCATCACCAGCACCAGCACCAGCACCATGAACAGCAAGGCCGCTGTCGATGAGAACATCGCCCACAACAGCAAGGCGGCCAGCGCACCGGACCATACAGGCAGACTCACGCGTATCCAGAAATCCTGCAAACCACCCTCCGAAATGCTACTTACTCACTGAAAAACGATAACCGCTGCCGCGCACGGTCTGTATCAGACCGTCCAGCCCTGTCACTTCCAGCGATGCCCGCAGACGGCGGATGTGCACATCGACCGTGCGCTCTTCGACAAAAACCTGCGTACCCCAGACCTGATCGAGCAACTGGGTACGACTGTATACCCGCTCGGCATGAGTCATGAAAAAATGCAGCAAGCGAAATTCGGTCGGCCCCAGCTCCACAGACTGCCCGTTAGCCTTCACCCTATGCGAGTCAGGAGACAGCTCCAGCCCACCTGCACTCACCCTGTCTTCGGACAGGGTCGGGATATGGCGGCGCATCACCGCCCTTATTCTGGCCATCAGTTCGCGCGGCGAAAACGGCTTGGTGATGTAATCGTCCGCGCCGGATTCCAGCCCCAGTATCTTGTCGCGCTCATCGCCACGCGCCGTCAGCATGATAATCGGAATATCGCGCGTCTGAGCCTCTGATCGTAGCTGCTTTGCCAGCACTACCCCGCTGGTGGATGGCAGCATCCAGTCCAGCAAGATCAGATCCGGCGCACGATCGCGTATCTGCTGCCAGGCTTCTTCCGCATCCGCCGCCCGCAAGGCGATGAAACCCGCCTGCGTCACATTAAAAACCAGCAACTCCTGTATCGCCGGTTCGTCTTCCACTATCAATATCTTCGCGCTCATCATCACTCCTTCAGTCGAGGATGCCAGAGTATGAAGAATTTATGACAGTATGATGACATGAATTACGGTTTGTGATGCGGATGATGTTCCGCGACATGTCCGGTATGGCTGGCGGCGCGATGATGCAATGCGACGTGCTCATCCGGCTCCGGCAATTCTCGCCCCACCGCCACTGGCAGCAGGGAACCTGCGATCATGCCAAAAAGACTGGCCATCAAACCGCCAAACTGCGCCGGGATGAAGGGATCTGCCGGCCCTGCCAGCAGTATCGCCAACCATACCGAAAGCCCGCAAAAGATCGCCACCAGCGCGCCTTGCGTATTGGCGCGCTTCCAGAAGATGCCCGCGGTCAGCGGTACGAAGGCGACCACCAGAGTGATCTGATAGGCATTCTCAACCATCTTGAAGATGCTGGCCTTGGAGTTCATCGCGTACAGGGTGACCAGCAGGGTGAATACCACGGTCACGCCCCGCATCAGATGCAGCAGCTGACGGTCGGTCAGCCTGTGCCCCACCATGGGCTTGAGGATGTTTTCGCTGAAGGTCACCGAAGGGGCCAGCAGCGTGGCCGAGGCGCAGCTCTTGATCGCCGAGAGCAGCGCGCCGAAGAACATCACCTGCGCGAACATAGGCGCATGCTGCATCACCAGCGTCGGCAATATCAGCTGCGGATCTTTATCGATCAAAGCGCTGACCATGGCAGGGTCGATCAGCGTCGCCGAATAGGCCAGAAACATCGGCACGAAGGCGAACAGAAAATACAGTGAACCGCCAAGAACGGCGCCCCAGACCGCAATTTTCTCGGTCTTTGACGACTGCACCCGCTGGAATACGTCCTGCTGGGGAATGGAGCCGAACATCATGGTCATCCAGGCGGCGGCAAAGGCGATGATCTCCTTCACATCGGCCTTGGGCCAGAAATCGAACTTGCCCGCCGCGACTGCGTGATCCATCACGACGCCCACTCCTCCAACCTGTCCGCTGATTTCGTGACCGATGAACAGCATGCCGATCACGATGATGATCATCTGCAAGAAGTCGGTGACCGCCACCGCCCACATGCCGCCGAAAAAGGTGTAGATCAAAATAGTGATCGAACCTATCCACATTCCGGCCAGCTTGCTGATCTCACCGGCAGACACCACGTTGAATACCAGCCCCAGCGCGGTGATCTGCGCGCCCACCCAGCCCAAATAAGAAATCACGATGGCCAGCGTAGTGAGCACCTCGACCTTGCGGCCGAATTTTTTCCTGTAGAAGTCGCCTATGGTCAAAAGGTTCATGCGATACAAGGGGGCGGCGAAAAAAATACCGACCAGTATCAGGCACATGGCAGCGCCGAAAGGATCGGCCACCACCCCGTGCAGCCCTTCCTTGAGAAAGGTTGCGGGTATGCCCAGCACGGTTTCCGAGCCGAACCAGGTCGCAAACACGGTTGCCGTGACCATATAAAACGGCAGGCCACGCCCCGCAATCGCAAAGTCGCGCGTGTTGTGCACGCGGGTCGCAGCATAAAGCCCGATTCCGACTGAGATTATCCAGTAAGCGATGACAAACCAGAGCAGCATGATTGTAAGTGGTAAATGGAGAGCGGTGCGAATTCTAACCCGAATTGCGCAGCAAGCTACAAACCGGGCATTCGAAAAACGTTACATTCCATTAACATGACATCAACTTTTATGAACACAACCCAACCATCCGATGACGTCATGTGTCATTGCGGCGGCACGAGGCGAAGCTACATTAAGAATCTGTTCGAACAGGGTTTGGACATGGACGCCATTTCAAGATAGACAGGTGCGCTCTCGGGTTGTGGCGGCTGCGAATGGGACATCTCCGATTTCCTGAAAGAACTGGCCGAACAGCCCGAGCAAGAACTGACTCCGCGAGATTAATCGCCGCGATTACCACGTCCAGAGGAAAAGGCCGTCTTGCGACGGCCTGACTGTCATTACCGGATATTAGAATTTCGCGTTCGGGATCGGGTAGTTGGCAATCACGAAGTCGATATCCTTATCCCCCCTGCCGCTCAGGTTAACCAGTATCGTCTTGTCCTTGCCCAGCGTCTTGGCAAGCTTCATCGCATAGGCCACGGCGTGTGCCGATTCCAGCGCCGGAATAATGCCTTCAAGCTGTGAGAGCTTGTAGAACGCATCGACCGCCTCGTCGTCGTTGCAAAGCCCGACGCGTGTTCTGCCGATATCCTTGAGGTAGGCGTGCTCGGGGCCGACCGACGGGTAATCGATTCCCGATCCGATCGAATAGACCGGGGCCGGTTCGCCATTTGCGTCTTTTAACATGATCGAATTAAATCCATGCATCACGCCTTCCTCGCCATAAGTCAGCGTGGCGGCATGGTCGCCCAGCTTTTCACCCCGCCCCATCGGCTCGACGCCGTACAAATTCACCTCGGTATCATCGATGAATCCCGCAAAAATACCCATCGCGTTTGAGCCACCGCCGACACAGGCGATCACATTATCCGGAAGCTTGCCTTCCATCTCTTCAAACTGCTCTTTGGCCTCGAAACCGATCACCGACTGAAAGTCCCTGACCATCATCGGGAACGGATGGGGGCCGACGACTGAGCCTATGCAATATATCGAATTGACCGGATCTTTCACATACTCATTGAAAGCGGAGTCTACCGCCTCCTTCAAGGTTTTCAGGCCATGGGTGGCAGGCACCACGCGCGCGCCCAGTATCTTCATCCTGACCACATTCGGGTATTCCTTCTGAATATCGACTTCACCCATGTGTATCTCGCATTCGAGTCCGAAATAAGCCGCCGCGGTTGCCAGCGCAACACCATGCTGACCCGCGCCGGTTTCGGCTATCACCCTCTTCTTGCCCAGATGTTTGGCGAGTATCACCTCCGCCATGCAGTGATTGAGCTTATGCGCGCCGGTATGATTGAGATCTTCGCGCTTGAGATAGATTCGGGCACCGCCACAGTGTTCGGTCAGATTTCCGGCAAAGGAAACCGGGGTAGGACGCCCCTGATAATGCTTGCAGACATACTTGAGCTCATTGATAAAAGCAGGGGAGTTTTTTAACTCCTGGTAGGCCTTGGTGATCTCGGCAAAGGGCCCTTCCAGCACGGGAGGGATAAACGAACCGCCATATTTTCCGAAAAAACCATTTTCATCGGGTTGAGATTCCAGATACGATTTCTTCATACAAACCCTTTCTTGATAGTAAATTCACAAAGCCGCCCAACCCTGTCAGAGGGATTTCCTCACGACAATAAAAAAGGCCGTCTTTCGACGGCCCATTTTCGTTCAGCTTACAGGCTCTGAGCGTGCTCAGCCAGATACTGCGCGACGCCTTCTGTCGTATCCTTCATACCGGCCTTGCCTTTGCTCCAGCCTGCCGGGCAGACTTCGCCGTGCTCTTCATGAAATTGCAGTGCATCCACCATGCGCAGCATTTCGTCGATGTTGCGGCCCAGCGGCAGATCGTTCACCACTTGATGGCGCACCACGCCGGCGCGGTCGATCAGGAAAGAACCGCGGAATGCAACGCCGTCCGCATGTTCGACATCGTAAGCCTTGCAGATTTCATGCTTGATGTCGGCAACCAGCGGATAGCCTACCTGACCGATACCGCCCTTGTTGATCGGGGTATTCTTCCAGGCCAGATGGGTAAACTGCGAATCGATGGAAACGCCGATCACTTCCACGCCGCGGCTCTTGAAATCATTCAGACGGTGATCGAAAGCAATCAGTTCGGAGGGGCAGACGAAGGTAAAGTCCAGCGGGTAGAAAAACACCACTGCGGCCTTGCCGGAAATGTAGCTTGCCAGATTGAAGGACTCGTTGATTTCATTGTTGCCCATTACCGCTGTCGCGGTGAAATCGGGTGCTGCCTTGCCAACTAAAACTGCCATATTGATCTCCTGAAGGTTAATTAAATCGGGTGGACGCAATTTAGGGTATTCGAGTGGCCGAGTCAACCTTTTGCATATCAGGGTCAGCAAAATTTAAAGCCCTTGCATTAAAGCCTGAATCTCGCTATTTTCCATGCATTACTCAACTGTGCGGTTTTTCAGGGCAACTATGCACAATGATTCATCCATCAGCATGACGCTGGAATCTCTCAGGCTGTATCCCGGCGCGACGATGTATTTACAAAGCAAGGACGACGGACTGCAAACCCGCCACAAGGTGCAGTTCATCGGCATAATCAAGGGGAAAAGCCTGCTGGTCACTCTGCCCTTCGAACATGGGCAGGGCATGTGGATACAGTCGGGCCACAGTTTTATAGTGCGGGGCTTCAACGGCATCTATGCCTATGCATTCATCGCACAGGCGCTGCGTACGCGCGCACACCCCTATGCCTACATCCACCTCTCCTGGCCGCGCGAAATCGACTGCCAGATGATCCGAAAATCGCTGCGCGAAGAAGTTCATCTGCCGGGGAAAGTCATCTTGCCGGACGGCCGAAACATCGATGTCACCTTGCTAGACCTGAGCGCAATCGGCTCCATGCTAGACACCCGAAGCGAGCTGGGTGCCGTTGGAGATCATGCAAAAATTCACTTCTCGGTGGATTTCGAGGGAGAGGAAACCGAACTTGAACTGCCCATCACGATCCGCAACATACACACGCGGGAAGATCAGCCAGGCTTACACATCGGGGTGGGATTCGAAGGCATCGCCAAAAACGACGCCCTGATCCTGCACTGCTATATCAACGACATCGCACTGGGTGCCAATCTGCACGAACAGAGCTGAGCCTTGCAGCCGTAGCACCTTTACCTGTTGAATACGGAATACCGGCCTATATAGGGGAGCAGATCAAGCTCCACCCGATGTTCGACTATCTGTTCTGACACATCGCCCATTCGCTTTCTGTTGCTCCGGCAATAGGCACGCAGCGCTGCAAAGGTTTCATCCATACCAGTTCCATGACGCTGCATCAGCAAGCCGATCGCCATGCTAATGCTGCGGCTGGTATTCAGTGCCGTGTTCAGATCGACCTCTGCCTGCTGCAGCTTTCTGATTTCTTCGGCGCGCTTTAGCGCAGTGTGTATGGAGGGCAGTATCTGAGAAATATCGAGCGGTTTAACCAGATAGCCCAGCGCACCCAGTTCAGCCGCCGCATTGACTGTTTTCTCATCGTTGTAGGCGGACAAAAACAAAAAGGGGATGCGCGTTTCGGCTTTGAGCCATTTCGCCAAATCGATGCCGGACATGCCGGGAAGATTCATGTCCAGCAAGGCAAGATCCGGAGCATGCTCGGCACACAGTCGCATCGCCTTCTCGCCAGAATCAGCCGCCTTCACCTCCAGCCCTGCAGATTGCAGCCCTGTGGCGAGCATGTGCAAGACCAGCCTGTCGTCTTCCACCAGCAAGATTGTCGCTTTCATATGTAGCCCCGTTAAATTTTACCTGGTTTCGATATCGTCACCGGTGCAGTAAGCCTGAGCTCCGCGACGAAAAGATCCCCTTGCTGCTCGATCAAAAGATGCGCCTGCGGCAGCAGCGCGCTGATCAGATTGAGCCCCTGCCCGCCGCTTGCCAGTTCAGCGGCATCGAAATGATTCTCGATGGTGATGCGAGTATATTCTCCATCCATCTGCATGCTGATGGCAACCTTGCTGTCCCGGCGGCGATGCTTGCAGGCATTGGCAATCAGCTCGTTCAATACCAGCGCAACCGGTACCGTCTCTTCCCTGTTCAGGAAAACAGGGCTGGCAAGCTTATTTTCAAAATCGATCCCGCTCGCCTCGACGATGCTCCTCATCAGCTCAGCCAGATCAACCTCCTCCAAAAGCGACTGTGATTGCAAGCCGTGGATGACGGCGATGGAATAGACTCTGCCTATGCTGGTCTCAATCAGACCCGCCATCTCGGGGTGAGCTACCGCCTGTTGCCTCAGCAATCCCACTACGCCTTGCAGATGATTCTTGATGCGGTGATGAACTTCGCGCACCAGCACATCCCGCTGTTCTTTTACCTCCGCCAGACGCTGCGCCTCGCGATTGATCCGCTCGGTCGCATCTCGCGCGAAAACGATAAAGGTAGCCTCCTCGATTTCCGAGCGATTCACGCTGATTTCCAGGTTGACCGGCGCGCCGCTTTTATGGCGATGCAGGGTCTCGAAGGTATCGTGACCGTGCTCCATGATGCGTTGCAGATGATTGCTGAACGCGGCTTGATTTACCTCTAGATCGTTTATGTTCATCGTCAGCAGTTCATCGCGGCTGTAACCTACCATGCGGCAGTAACTGTCGTTGACGTCCAGTATTTTTCCTGCGGTGTCGCAAAGCCAGAACCCTTCCTGGGTCGTTCGTATGATTTGCCCCGACAACCTTAGCCCGTCGATCGAGTCGTTCAGTCTGGTCTGGTAGCGGCGCATCGCTTCCACCGCAGAGCAGACGATAACTCCGTCCACCAGAAAAACCATGTTGGCCCAGAAGGCCTTTTGCAGCGAATGCAGCGAAATCGAGTAATAAGGGGGCACGAAAATGAAGGTAGCCATGCCCATGCCGATAAATACCGCACAAATTCCGGGCCAGAATCCGCCAAGGATGGCCGATAGGGCTACCGCAGGGAAGAACGTCAGGTACTGCAACCCGGCTTCCAGCGGCGCAACGAGTATGCGCAGCAGCAGTGCTACACCCATCAGCGCGAACATGACCAGATAATTGTAAATACCCCTGTGCTGGTATCGGTGGTCAAATACCGCTTCTATCCTGTTCAATGCAACTCCTCCTGATCATCAGCCTGCGTTGAATTATGCCGTAGCCGCATGAAATAGGTAAAAATTCGGGGGAATTTATTCAGCGAAAACCGCTTGCTTTATAAAAAATTGTTTGATACTTTGCTATTCTTCACGCAACCCAACCCCCGTTGCTTTTCCTATCAAGAGGGGGTATGTCCGTTTCTACTCAGATCATTCACACGCTGCATGCTGCGCAGATTCCGGCGCACGGCCCCGTGCAGCCTGCGAATCCGTACTCGCTAAAATACGATCAGTCATGAAAACGCCTGTTCAAGCGTGTGCAACCGGGATTCATGAGCTGCCTCGCATAAAATCCCCCGCGCTGCTGCTCTTCGTCATTGCTTTGACCGTTTTTGCCTCCGAAGCGATGGTCATGCTGTTGCTCAATGCATTTCCGCCACTCTCTCCGCTAGGTGCCGCATTTGCCGATGCCATGCTACTGGTTCTGCTGATCTCGCCGGCACTCTATTTTCTGCTGTTCCGGCCCATGGTGGCCCATATTCGTGAACGCGGCAAGATCGAAGAGATTCTGCACAAGAATGAGGAAGAGCAGTTCAAGGTCATGATCCGCGCCTCGCTGGACGGCTTCTGGATAACCGATGCGCGAGGGCATTTCCTGGAAGTGAATGATGCTTCCTGTCGCATGCTGGGTTACAGCAGGGAGGCCTTGCTGAGTATGGATTTGTCCGGCGTGGAGGCGATAGAAACGCAGGACGAAACCGCAAGGCATATAGACAAGCTGCTGGATGTGGGCAGCGACTGTTTCGAGACCCGCCACCGATGCCGGGATGGACGTATTCTGGACATCGAAGTCAGCGCCAACTACAGCAATCTTCATGGCGGGAGGATTTACTGTTTTTTGCGCGATATCACCGAACGAAAACAGGCCGAACAGGCATTGCAGAATGCCAAACTGGCTGCTGAGGAGGCGCTGAAACATCTGGAGGAATCCACTCAGAGCCTGCGCGTGTTGTCCCGCGCCATCGAGCAAAGTCCGGTAGTGAATGTCATTACCGACGTGAACGGTGCGATCCAGTATGTAAACCCAAGGTTCTATGAAGTGACGGGTTACAGCGCAGCTGAAGTGATAGGGGAAAATCCGCGCGTGCTTAACTCCGGCGTGCAAACGGTAGAATTTTACGAAGAACTTTGGGCAACCATCACTTCCGGGCAGGAGTGGCGCGGCGAGATGTGCAACAAGAAAAAGAACGGGGAACTCTTCTGGGAATACGCCAGCATCTCGCCGGTGCGCAATGATAAAGGGGAAATCACCCAGTTTATTGCCATCAAAGAGGACATCACCGAGCGCCGTCGCGCCGAAGAAGAGTTGAAGCTACACGCGCAGATCCTGAACAGCATCTCCGATACAGTCTTCCTGCTCGATCTGAAAGGAAACTTTGTATACCTGAATGAGGCCGCCTGGAAGACGCGCGGCTACACTCGGGACGAGATGATGTCCATGAACCTGCGCACGCTCAACACCCCGGAATACAACCTGCTGCTAGCATCACGCATGGAAGACCTGATGAAAAATGGGGTCGGCTTCTTTGAGTCCGCGCACCGATGCAAAGACGGTTCCGTCATCTCGGTCGAGATCAATGCGCGCATCACCGAGTCGGGCGGACGACCGCTGTTGCTCAGCGTGATTCGCGACATCACCGAGCGCCGTCGCGCCGAGGAGATATTGCGTGAAAGCGAATCCCGCCTGAAGGAACTGTTCGAGCACTTGAGCAGCGGGGTCGCGGTGTATCAGGCGACATCGTATGGTCGAGACTTTATCATCACCGCCTTCAACGAAGCGGCGGAACGCATCGAGAAGCTGAAACGCGCAGACTTAATCGGCAGGAATGTGACGGAGGTTTTTCCCGGGATCGCGGAATTTGGCCTGCTCGAGGTATTCCGCCGCGTCTGGAAAAGCGGCGCAGCGGAACATTTTCCGGTTTCCTTTTATCAGGACGGGCGCATTGCCGGCTGGCGCGAGAACTATATTTACAAACTGCCCAACGGCGAGGTTGTGGCAATTTACGACGATGTCACCCAGCAGAAGCAGGCCGAGGAGCAATTGCACCACCTGGCGCATTACGACACGCTCACCGCCTTACCCAACAGAACGCTGTTCGCCGACCGTCTCCGGCAGGCCTTGGGCAACGCACGTCGGGACAAGGTGCATATTGCACTGATGTTCCTCGATCTTGACAAGTTCAAACCGGTCAACGATACCTTCGGTCACGATGTTGGCGATTTATTGCTCAAGGAGGCAGCGCTGCGAATGCAGCGTTGTGTGCGCGAATCGGACACCGTTTCGCGCATCGGTGGCGATGAGTTTGTTGTACTATTGCCGACCGTCGAAGCCGAACAGGATGCCATGCGGATCGCGAAAAAAATGCTGCACACCCTCGAACGGCCCTTTGAGCTGGCCGACCATTGCATATGCATCTCGGCAAGCATCGGGATCGCCGTTTATCCCGAGCATGGCGACGACGAAAAGCTGCTTACCAGGCACGCCGATGTCGCCATGTACTACGCCAAAACAGGCGGGCGCAACGATGCGCGACTATACCAACCGGATATGGAAGAGAAGCAATGAGCATGTCAAACCCCCTCGGTCAGCCGATCAAAATCGCGCTTGAATCACCCGCTGCACTACGCGCGACAGGCAACCATGCTCAAAACAACGCATCTATCCTGCACTACGCAATCGACAGCCTCACTGCCAACCCGTAAGGAACAAGCATGACACTCAGAAAAAAACGTTTCTGGTTCACGATATGCACCTCTATCGTGCTGATCGCGCTGTTTTCCGTCGTGACCATACAGTCGTTCAGCTATTTCAGCCAGAACACCATACGCGAGCAGGCGCGCATGACGGCCGAGATGCTGCGCATCTCGCTGACCGAGCAGATGCGCACCGGCGTGATCTCGGAAAGGGAGACGCTGTTCAAACGCCTGCGCACCATCCCTGGCCTGGTGGATGTCAGGGTGATGCGCGGGGAGCCGGTGATCCATCAGTTCGGCCCCGGCATCGATGGCGAGAAGCCGAAGCTGGACATGGAGAAGCGCGTGCTGGCCACCGGCGAATGGGAGGAGCAGTTCGTTCAGGAAAAAGGCAATACGGTGTATCGCATCACGATCCCCTATATCGCCAGCAGCACAGGGTCGCTCAACTGCCTGCAATGCCACAACGTCCCTGAAAATTCCATCAACGGCGTGGTGACGCTGGGATTCTCGCTGGACAACATGCAGCACACAGAACTGCTCGCGATCGCACCCTTGGTGTTTCTGCTGCTCGTCTTTGGTCTCTGTCTGGGCTATTTCCTAAAGAAGCTCTTTCAACCCATGGTCGAAACGGCAGAACAGCTGCAATCCGTGGTCGAAAATGCCGAGAAGGGCGATTTTACCGGCAGGATCACTGCCGCCAGCCGGGATGAGATCGGCGATATCGCGACCCACACCAACACGCTGATGGAGGCGCTGGAGCAGAGCATAGGCAAGATCTCCGGTCGCATCCAGTCGCTGGGCGATCACGGGCGACGCGAGGGCGACAAGAACAACCTGCTCTCGCACACCGTGCGCATCGTCGATGAAATGGTCGGTGCGACCCGCTTCAAGCAGGCGGTCGAGAACGATCTCGATCTAGATGAGATCTACGGAAGGCTGCGGCAGGTATTGAAACAGCATTTCGATTTGCGCAATTTCTCCTATTACCAGGTCGACGGCAAGCAGCTGAAACCGGTATTCATCGAGGGGCTTCATCAGGAGGGCGAGCTTTGGTGCGATCCGGAAATCCTGATCAACCCGGAGGTGTGTCGCGCCAGACGGATCGCCGCCTGCGTTTCCAGCGCGGATGATCCGCAAATCTGCAACCGCTTCTGCGGCAATGCCAAAAACAGGGGCGAGATGGTGCATGTCTGCATCCCGATGATGTTGTCAGGGCATGTAGGCGGGATCCTGCAGATCGTATTGGCGGCAGATGAGGTTGAAAAATACGCAGACATAGAGCAGACCGCCCAGCTGTATCTGAATCAGGCGGCTCCGGTGATCGAAGCTCGGCAGCTGATGCAGTCGCTGAAAAACACCGCGATGCGCGACCCGATGACGGGGCTTTACAACCGTCGCTTCATCGAGGACTACATCGAGACCCTGACCTCCAGCATCTTGCGCCGCAAGAGCAACCTCGGCATCTTGATGTGCGACGTCGATTTCTTCAAGCAGGTCAACGACACGCACGGGCACGACGTGGGCGATCAGGTCATCAAGGGCCTGGCCGAAATCCTCAAGAAGACCATACGCACCTCGGATCTTGCGATCCGTTTCGGCGGCGAGGAATTTTTGCTGCTGCTGCCCGATACGGACACGGAAGGCTGCATGATACTGGCCGAGCGCATCCGTCTGGCGATGAAGGAAAATGTCTTCAAGACGCCGCAAGGCTCGCTCAAGAAGACGCTCTCGGTGGGGATTTCGCTGTTTCCGACGCACGGCAACGGCTTCTGGGAATGCGTGAAATATTCCGATCTTGCGCTCTATCACGCCAAGGAACACGGTCGCGATCAATGCGTGATGTACAGCGACGAGATGAGAAAAGACAAGGAGCAGTACTGAGCATGGATCGAAATGTATTTGCCCCCGGGATTTTCCGCGAGTTTTTCGAGCTGGCGGCAGACCCCATCTTCGTGCTGGACGTGAACGGCAAGTTCGTCGAAGTCAACAGGGCGGCCTGCCAGCACACCGGTTACAGCCATGAAGAACTGCTGAAGATGTCGCCTTCCGATATCGATGATCCCGAGCATCGGCAAAGGATACCCGAACGCTTTGCGCAGTTGCAACGCGATCGCGAGGCAACTTTCGAGGCGGTGCATGTTCACCGCGACGGTCGAAGAATTCCGGTCGAGATGCACATCAGGCTGTTCGAACATGAGGGCCGATCGTTCACGCTGAATATCTGCCGCGACATCTCCGAGCGCAAGCAGCAGGAAATCGAGTATCAGGCGATCGTGCAGACAACCACGGACGGATTCTGGATCGCCAGCGTACACGATGCACGCATTCTGGATGTCAACGAGGCCTACTGCCGCATGCTGGGCTACTCGCGCGATGAATTGCTGTCCATGCACATCTACGATGTCGAGGCTGTCGAATCCCCCGAGGAGACGGCCGCACATATCAGGACGGTCATGGAAACAGGGCATGATTTTTTTGAAACCAAACAGCGACATAAAGACGGACATCTGGTCGAGATCGAGGCTAACGTCAGTTATTCTAAGATACGCGGCGGTGTGTTCTTCGTGTTTGTGAGAGACATTTCCGAACGCAAGCGCCAGGAGGAGGAGTTGCAGCTGGCCGCATCCGTTTTCAATGCCAGCAGCGCATCCATAGTCATCACCGATCAGAACAACCGCATCGTCAGCGTCAATCCGGCCTTCACCGAGACCACGGGCTACACCGCTGATGAAGCGATCGGCAATACGCCGAACATGCTCAGCTC
>CAYPIG010000017.1:0-43610 GCA_964410705.1 uncultured Gallionella sp. | reverse complement strand
CAAGGCCTGGTCCGTCTCGGGCGTTCCAGTCTTGAATTCAGGATTGGTCAAGACATCGATAAAGGGCAGCAGGAACTCATCCTTGTTGCGGATGCTGGGCACCTCGTGATACATGTTGAATATCTCACCTTCATCCAGCCCCAGACTCTCGACGATGTACTGATAGGCGTGCGTGTGTATCGCCTCTTCGAAGGCCTGACGCAGCAAAAACTGGCGGCACTCCGGATTGGTGATGTGGCGGTAGGAACCCAGCACGATGTTGTTCGCGGCCAGGCTGTCTGCGGTGGTGAAAAAGCCCAGATTGCGCTTGATCAGACGACGCTCGTCATCGGAGAGCTTGTCGCTCTTCCAAAGCGCAATGTCCGCCGTCATATTCACTTCCTGCGGCATCCAGTGATTGGCGCAGGCGGCCAGGTATTTATCCCACGCCCATTTGTATTTAAAGGGAACCAGCTGGTTCACGTCCGCCTTGCAGTTGATGATGCGTTTGTCTGCCACGCTGATCCGGCCTGTAGAAGGGGCAGGAGTGGCAGGTTTGGCATTGATGATTGCGTCCAGCGCAGGGATAGTCGTCGGCATGATTTCGTCGTCAAAAGTCAGCATTATTATTGCTCCTCACTGTTTATTCATTCCTGAAAGCCGGTAGCTTGTAGCAAAAACGGCTGCAAGCTACGGGCTACAAGCGGCTTTACTGGCAGGCCTCACGGGTTGTAGCTCCGCTATTGTTTTGCCCTTTGTGTCGCTGCAATCCAGAGTGTGAGCTTGCTATTGGCAAGCCTCACACTCTGGATTGTCAATAGAGCAGAACTGCGTGGTTTCCTGAACCTCACCCACCGCCACCGCATTCAAGGCACCTGCGCGTCCGGTCGATTTCTCGGCGGAAGTCGCTCCCAGCGTGCGCAGATAATAGGTGGTCTTAAGACCGCGCACCCAGGCCAGTTTATAGGTCTCGTCGAGCTTGCGACCCGATACGCCCGCCATGTAGATGTTGAGCGACTGAGCCTGATCGATCCACTTCTGACGACGCGATGCCGCTTCGATCAGCCAGGAGGGTTCAACCTCGAACGCGGTGGCATAAAGGCTGCGCAACTCCTGCGGCACTCGGTCTATCTTGGCCAGACTGCCGTCGAAATACTTAAGATCGGCGATCATCACCTCATCCCACAGCCCCAGTTCCTTGAGTTCGGCAACCAGATGGTCGTTGATCACGGTGAATTCACCCGACAGATTCGATTTGACGAAGATATTCTGGTAGGTAGGCTCTATACAGGCCGACACGCCGATGATGTTGGAAATCGTCGCAGTCGGCGCAATCGCCACGCAGTTGGAATTTCTCATGCCGTATTGTGCAATGCGAGAGCGCAGCGCGTCCCAGTCCATGCTCACCGATGTGTCGACATCAACATAACCGCCGCGCTCTTCGCGCAACAGATCCAGGGTGTCCTGCGGCAATATCCCGCAATCCCACAAACTGCCGCGATAAGAAGCGTAACGGCCGCGCTCTTCGGCAAGTTCGGTGGATGCCCAGTAGGCATAGTAGCAGACCGCTTCCATCGAACGATCTGCGAATTCGACGGCTTCAACGGAAGAATAAGGCAGACGCAGCTGATGCAGACAATCCTGGAACCCCATAATACCCAGGCCCACCGGACGATGCTTCAGGTTGGAATTGCGCGCCTTGGCGACCGCGTAGTAATTGATGTCGATCACGTTGTCCAGCATGCGCATCGCCGTGTTGATGGTGCGGCGCAGCTTGGCATGGTCGATCTGCCCAGCTTTCTCATGCCCCGCAGGATACAGGTGTGCCAGCAGATTGACCGAACCCAGATTGCACACCGCGATTTCATCCGCGCTGGTGTTGAGCGTGATCTCGGTGCACAGATTGGAGCTATGCACCACGCCCACGTGCTGCTGAGGAGAACGGATGTTGCAAGGGTCCTTGAAGGTGATCCACGGATGTCCGGTTTCGAACAGCATGGTCAGCATCTTGCGCCACAGGCTCGCAGCCTGCACCGTCTTGTACAGCTTGATCTCGCCGCTTGCAGCCTTCGCTTCGTATGCGGTATAGGCGATCTCAAAATCGATGCCGAACAGCTCGTGCAGATCCTTCACGTCAGACGGCGAGAACAGCGTCCAGTTACCGCCTTCCATCACGCGCTTCATGAACAGGTCCGGAATCCAGTTGGAGGTATTCATGTCGTGTGTTCGGCGCCTGTCATCACCGGTATTCTTGCGCAGATCCAAAAACTCCTCGATGTCCAGATGCCAGGTTTCCAGATAGGCGCACACCGCACCCTTGCGCTTGCCGCCCTGATTGACCGCAACGGCGGTATCGTTCACCACCTTCAAAAATGGCACCACGCCCTGAGATTCGCCGTTGGTGCCCTTGATGTGTGCACCCAGGGCGCGCACCGGTGTCCAGTCGTTGCCAAGGCCGCCCGCGAACTTGGCCAGCAGCGCATTGTCCTTGATCGCATCGTAGATGCCTTCCAGATGATCTTCCACGGTGGACAGATAGCAAGAAGACAGCTGCGAGCGGCGCGAACCCGAGTTGAACAGAGTGGGAGTAGAACACATGAAATCGAAACCGGACAGCATGCGGTAGAACTCGATCGCACGCGCTTCGCGGTCGATCTCATTGAGTGCCAGCCCCATCGCCACGCGCATGAAAAACACCTGAGGCGCTTCGATGCGGGTTCCCTTGATGTGCAGGAAGTAGCGGTCATACAAGGTTTGCAGGCCAAGATAACCGAACTGCAGATCGCGCGATGCATCCAGCTCGACCGCCAGACGTTCAAGATCAAAGGTTCCCAGCTTCTCGTCCAGCAGTTCGGCGGCGATGCCGCGCTTGATGAATTTCGGAAAATATTCCGCATAACGCTTTGCCATATCGGCAGGCGCAACGTCCTCGCCCAGCACTTCGCTGCAGATGTTGTTGAGCAACAAACGCGCCGTGACAAAGTTGTAGGCCGGTTCTTTTTCTATCATCGAACGGGCGGACAGGATCAGGCATTTATTCACTTCATGCACCGGTACACCGTCGTACATGTCCCTGAGCGCGGTCTGTATCACGCCGTCAACGCTGACCACATCCCCCAGCCCTTCGCAGGCCGACTGGACCAGCGCCGTCACACGGGCCATATCCAGCGGACGCGCCACGCCGTCGCTGCCTGTCACGTTGATGACATGGGCCGGCGCATCAACCTTGGCCTGAGCACGGTTGCGTGAATGCTCCTCGCGGTACAGCACGTAGGCACGCGCCACATCGTGCTCGCCCGAGCGCATCAGCCCAAGCTCGACCTGATCCTGAATGTCTTCGATATGCAAGGTTCCGCCGTGAGGCTGGCGACGCATCATGGCGGCCACGACCAGCGAGGTCAGCTGCTCGACCAACTCTCTTACACGCGCAGAAGCCTGTCCGCCGCTCACCGCGATGAAAGCCTTGGTCAGCGCGATGGCAATCTTGGCAGGCTCAAAGGCAACCACCGCGCCGTTGCGGCGGATGACTTTGTATTGATCATACTGAGCGCCTGACGCGCCTGACGCATTCGTTAAATTTGACATGCACACATCCCCTGGGGTTGACTTGAAAATTCCGGTAACCACTATATCTAGTATTTTTTTTAGCGGCAGACGCTAATTGTAGTGTCAGGCGGGAATATTGCAAGCGAATAAATACAAAAATTTTCGGGCGATAATTTAAGCGCGACAAATCAATAAACTGCAAAAAAGAGTGAAGAAACTAGCCGAGAGACAAGCCGCAAAGGAAGCGCTTCCAGTCGAAATACGGCCCCGGATCGGTCTTTCGGACAGGTGCAATATGGCTGTGACCTGCGATACCTTGGATCGGAAAAGCCGCGCGCAAGGATAAAGTCAGCTGATGAAGAACGGCATACTGCTCGTCGGTAAATGGCACATTGTCGCTGCCTTCGAGCTCGATGCCGATGGCAAAATCGTTGCACCTGGTTCTGCCCTGCCAGCAGGACAAGCCCGCATGCCAGGCGCGCTGCAGACAGGATACGAACTGTATCAGTTGCCCATCGCGACGGATGTAGAAATGAGAAGAAACCCGCCCTTCCGGTATGGTGCGGTAATAGGGATGCTCGTCCCGGTTAAGGGTATTGGTGAACAGCTGTTGCACGCCGTTGCCGCCGAATTCATCGGGCGGCAGGCTGATGTTGTGTATCACCAAGAGTTCTATTGCACCCGCGGCGCGCCCATCGAAGTTGGGTGAGGCGATCTTTTGAGCAGCATCCAGCCATCCTTGCTCATCAACTCTCATCGTCGCTGCCCTCGCGAATGCCGAGCCGCTCCATGCGGTAGCGCATGGTTCGAAAAGTCAGCCCCAGCAGCTTGGCCGCTGCCGTGCGGTTGAAATTGGTCTGCTGCAGGGTTTCGAGCAAAACCTCCTTCTCGATGCGGTCCAGATAGTCCGGCAACGGATATTTATCGCTGACCTCCCCCACATCCGTTGAGGGTGACAGGCAAAGATCCTGCACCGTGATCAGCCCGTCCGAACACAAGGCCAGCGCACGCTCGATGATGTTTTCCAGTTCGCGCACATTACCCGGATAATCGTAACGCTCCAGAGCTCTGAGCGCTTCATCAGAAAAACGCGCAGGCATCCCGGATCGCAGACGCTCCAGCGTCTGCCTTGCGATATCCGCAATATCCTCGCGCAATTCGCGCAGTGGCGGCATCTGTATGGGAATCACATTCAGCCGGTAATACAGATCCTGACGAAACGCGCCTGACTTGACCCTTTCGGCCAGATCCTTATGTGTGGCGCTGATCAGGCGCACGTCCACCGGCTCTTCAGCGGTCGCACCGACTTTTCTGACGCGCTTTTCCTGTATCACCCGCAGCAGCTTGACTTGCATGGCCAGCGGCAGATCGGCGACCTCATCGAGAAACAGCGTTCCGCCGTCCGCCGCCTGAAAAAATCCATCCCGATCCCGGTCGGCGCCGGTAAACGCGCCTTTTTTATAACCGAAAAATTCGCTCTCCATCAGGTTTTCCGGGATGGCACCGCAGTTGACCGCAATCACAGGCCGGGCTGAACGCGCTCCGCGCTGCACGATCAATCTTGCAGCCAGCTCCTTGCCGCTGCCCGACTCCCCGCTGATATGCACCGGCGCCTGACTGCGCGCAACCCGTTCGATCAGATCGCGCACCTTCTGCATCGCGGGCGCGTGGCCCAGCAGCATCTTGTCACCCACCGCGCCCGGCTGGGGAAGGCTCAGCGCGGAATTGACCAGCGCGCGCAGCCGCTCCAGCGACAACGGCTTGGCCAGATAATCGAAAGCCCCCGCCTTGAGCACCGTCACCGCATTTTCCATGTTGCCGTGTGCTGTGATCACCGCAACCGGCACGTCGAGGTTTTTCTGTGCGATGTGTTTCACCACCTCAAGGCCGTCGCCGTCCGGCATCCGCATATCGGTCAGGCAAAGATCGTAATGACAGGAATCCAGCTTTTCCCTGGCCTCCCGAACACAGGAAGCCTTGTCCACTACCAGCCCCATCTTGAGCAGCGTCATTTCAAGCAACTCCAGGATGTCCGGCTCGTCATCCACCAGCAATACCGATTTTTCCTCACCCGCATGGTTTTTCATTTCATCCCCCCCGTCACCGTCCGTTTGCCGAACCTGCGCTCGCCGAAAGTAATACGGAAACAGGCGCCCGACCTACCCGCATGGTATTCCAGCCAGGAATCGTTCGCCTCGCATAGTTCGCGAGCAATATACAAGCCGAGTCCTGTCCCCTGTTCTGCGGTGGTAAAAAAAGGTTCGAACAAGCGGGACTGATTTTCAACCGTGATACCGGGTCCGTCATCCTCTACCTCGAGCGTGACTCTCCCCCTCACCAGTGCGCTTCTGAGCACCAGACTACCCGGCTGATGGCGGCCAAAGTACAGGCCGTTGCGGCACAAATTCCACAGCACCTGACGAAAATGCCCGCGATCAAAAGTCACGCTGCAACCTGCCTCAGTCTGCAACAGCAGCACGCCGGGATCCACCCGTTCTGCCTGATTGAATTCATCCGCCAGCACGGCCAGAAACGAGGATAAATCGAAGGTTTCGGGAGTTGCGCGGTCGCGCCGGTTGAGCTGCATCACATCCTGCACGATGCGGTTGATACGCTGGGTATTGTCTCGAATCAGCTGCAGCAATCTGACCTGGCGGGCATCCCCCGGTTCCTCCTGCAGCAATTCGGTCGCATAACTGATGGCGGAAAGCGGATTTCTGACTTCGTGCGCAAGATTTGCCGTCAGTCGCCCAAGCGCTGCGAGCTTGATCTGCTGCGCCTCGGCCTGAACATGCTGCATGTCTTCGAGAAAGATCACCGCCCCTTTTGCCGCCTCGCGCTCGACCCCGACAAAGCGCAGTCTGGCCTGCAAGCCCCCGTCAAGCTGCAAGGTGGTGCGCACGTTCTGCGTGCTGCCCTTCCACTGCTCATACTGCTCGTGCAATAAAGGAAAGCTCTGCGCCAGACTCTGCCCCTGTGCCTCCCCTGCGTGCATCAGGCGCGATGCGCTCGGATTCATCTGCACGATGCAGTCGTGCTCATCGACCACCAGCACGCCGTCCTGCATGTCGCGCATCACCAAACGATTGGCTTCCGCCATACCGATCAGATCGCGTCCCCGGCGCTGGGCCAGCTTCTGATTGTCCAACGCATACTGGGCCAGCTTGTGAGCCAGCCCCGCCACGGCAAAATAGGACACGCACAGCAGACCGACCTGCACGTACTGAGCTACGGGCGCGTTGTCATACAGCACCGCAAAGGCATGTTCGAGCAATGCACAGATGCTGGCCAATGCCGCGAAAAACAGCGTTATTTTGCCGCGACTGATAATCCCCGCCACCGCCATCGACACCATCAGCAGCAAGCCTACGCTGCCCTGTATCCCGCCGCTGGCGTGGGCCAACACCGTCAGCGCTGCGATGTCGCTGCACACCAGCCCTGCCAGCTGCCACGAAAAGGGCAACCAGCGCATGCGCAGCGGAATAAAAGACAGCAGCACCACGGCCGCATATATCCAAACCGTCATGGCAAACAGCGGGCCTTTGAATTCGCCGAACAGGCGGTTCACATCGAAGGCGCTGGCGACAAATACGATGAAAGCGACCAGCGATAGCCGGTAGAGGTTGAAATAGTTCAGCGAGCGCCAGAAATCGGCGGGTATGGCTTCTTCGTTGCTGAGGTTATCCTGTTGCACCATCAGCCTGCATCGCGATGTTCAGCGGAGCAATAGTAGGCCTCTTTAGACCTGATGCACTCGCTAAGCGGCAGATGCACCCCGCAGCGGGCGCAGCGCACCATGTCCTCCGAGCGGGTGCATTTTTTTTCATTCGGCTTTTTAAAGGATTTGAGCAGCAGATAAACCACCGCGACGATGGCGAATAAAAACAGCAGACGGCTCATTTACCGCTCTCCTCGTTAATACTGCCTGGTCGCGGCAAAGTGCGCCAGTTCAATCAGGCATTGCTTATACTTTGATTCCGGCAGGCCATCGATCGCGGCACAGGCAAGCTCAACCTCGCGCATCGCCTGCAGTCGGGTGAAGTCCAGCGCCCCGGTATCGTGGATGATTTGCAGCACCTCGGCAAATTTCCCCACATCGCCCTGTTCGATCGCGGAGCGCACTACGGCGGACTGTTCCGCCGTGCCGTGCTGCATCGCATAAATCAGCGGCAGGGTCGGTTTTCCTTCAGCCAGATCGTCGCCCAGATGTTTGCCGGTCGCAGCTTCCTCTGCCGAATAATCGAGCACATCGTCAATCAGCTGAAAGGCCGTTCCCAGATGCATGCCATAAGTCGCAGCGGCCGCTTCATCGGCATCGGACGCGTTTGCCAGTATCGCACCCAGACGGGTGGCCGCCTCGAACAGCTTGGCCGTTTTATAGTGGATCACGCGCATGTAATTTTCCGCATCCACGTCGGCATCGTTGCAGTTCAGCAGTTGCAGCACTTCGCCCTCTGCGATCACATTGGTCGCATCGGCCAGCGTCTGCATCACCCGCATCGAACCGACTTCAACCATCATCTGAAAGGCGCGGGAATAAAGAAAATCGCCGACCAGCACGGAAGCTGCATTGCCGAACAGGGCATTGGCCGTCTCACGCCCCCTGCGCAATCCTGATTCATCCACCACATCGTCGTGCAGCAAGGTTGCCGTGTGGATAAATTCGACCACTGCAGCCAGGTCGTGATGGTATTGCCCCTGATAAGCAAAGGCGTGAGCGGACAGCACCACCAGCGCCGGGCGCAGTCTCTTGCCTCCGCTGTTGATGATGTATTCGCCCACCTGATTGACCAGCACCACTTCAGAGTGCAGGCGGTTGCGTATTACCTGATCGACTGCCGCCATATCGGCGGACAGCAATTGATTGAAATTATCTAAAAACACATTCAGTCCTATTTTTCAACATCCGACAGCCATGCTGTATTGTCTCACAAATAGCCATACAGCCCCATCACGAGCGCTTAGCACCGCGCAGCAGATACAAGCCGATCAGCATGCCGACCAGGCTCAACAGCAGCACATAGTGAGCTGGCGCCATCGCATCGACGGGCAAAAGCAGGCTGACGATCACCGGGGTGAGCCCGCCGAATACCGCATAGGCTACGTTATAGGAGAACGACAAACCGGTGAAGCGCACCGCAGGAGGAAAAGCGCGGACGGCCGCACCGGGAATCACGCCGATCACCCCGACAAAAAATCCGCACAGCGCGTAGAGCTCGACTATGTATTGCGGCCTGACCGACATCTGACTGTAGAACAGCATCGCCGTCAGCCCCAGCATGGCGCAGCCCGCCGTCAAAACCCGCCCCGCTCCAAAACGGTCGGCCATGGCGCCGAACGCGATGCAGCCCAGACTTAAAAACAGCGTCGCGATGCTGTTGGCCTGCATCGCGATCACAGGCTGAATGGCATAGAGTTTTTGCACCAGTATCGGCGTCATCAGTATCATCACGATGATCGCGGCGGAAAGCAGCCAGGTCATCAGCATGGTCAGTATCACCGACGCGCGGTGATCCCGGATCACGGCTTTGAGCGGCAGTTCTCCGGCCAGCTCCTGGCGCGCCTGCATCTGCCTGAATACTGGCGTCTCATGCAGCCACTGACGCAGCCATACCGACAATAGGCCAAACAGCCCGCCCAGAATAAAAGGCGCGCGCCACCCCTCTGCCAGCAACTCGGCAGGCGTGTAAGCCTGATGAACTGCGGAAGCCACCAGTGAACCCAGCAATATGCCGCCGGTCAACCCCGCCGTCAGGGTGCCGCAGGCGAATCCGACATGCTTTTCCGATACGTGCTCGGATACGAATACCCAGGCTCCCGGCACTTCGCCGCCGATTGCCGCACCCTGCATGACCCGCAGGGCGAGCAACAACACCGGTGCCCAGATGCCGATCACCGCGTAGGTCGGCAAAAGGCCAATTGCAAGCGTCGGCAGCGACATCAGCAATATGCTCAGCATGAACATGCGCTTTCTGCCCAGCAGATCGCCGAAGTGCGCCATCACGATGCCGCCCAGCGGGCGGGCCAGATATCCTGCGGCAAAGATGCCGAATGTCTGCAGCTGGCGCAGCCAGTCCGGCATGTCGGGAGGGAAGAAAAGCTGCCCGATCACCACCGCGAAAAACACGAAGATGATGAAGTCGTAGAATTCCAGTGCCCCGCCCAGTGCGGATAAGCCCAGTGTTCGGTAATCGTTGCGAGTCAGTGACAAAATCGATACTCCACATAAAAGCTGCAAATCAGCCTGCGCGCATTTTACTTCATTCGCTCGACAGGCGAGTCATAACGGATTTCGCCAGTTTTTTGGCACTAGCGGAAATTGTCAATCTAGTTGTCGCCTGACCGCCTGCGATTATGCTACCATTTTGAGCTCTAATTCCCCTTCCATTTTCTCGTCTTTTTCAGCGATCTGCTGATCCGGATTCAAGTGCACAACGATAATCGGTTGCCAGTTTCGGGTGGCGCCACTCCAGCGTCCCGGACACCTTCTTTTTGCCGCCTCATACACGATGGTACGTTTCTCCAGTAATGCAGTGTCGAGGCCGGCATGGCGCTCTGCCGGGGTCACGAAGCTGATCGCGCTGTGCCGATGTTCCTCGTTATACCATTGCACAAACACACCCACCCATTGCCTTGCTGCAAGCAGACTTTCAAAGGCCCGATGCGGATAAGCGGGTCTGTATTTCAATGTTTTGAACAACGATTCTGAGTACGGATTATCATTGCTGACCGCTGGACGACTGAACGATGGCGAAACGCCCAGCGCTTGCAAAGTCGCCAGCATCGTTGCGCCCTTCATCGGATGGCCGTTGTCTGAATGTAGTACCACCTGATCCGCCTTGATGGCTTCCCGTGCGCAAATATCACGCATCACATCGCCCGCCAGTTCACCGCTTTCCGATTCATAAATCTGCCAGCCAATGACTTTTCGGCTAAAAATATCCATGAACAAATACAGGTAAAAATAGATACCCTTCACAGGCGTCGGCAGATAGGTGATGTCCCAACTGAACAGCTGATTCGGCGCGGTCGCACAAAGTGCACGCGGTTTGTGACGGCGTTGCGCCGGTCGTTCTGCACCCCGATGCCGGAGCAGATTCTCGGCTCGCAGAATACGATAGAACGTTGATTCGGAAGCGATATACTCACCACGATCCGCCATGATCGGCACGATCTGAGACGGCGGCAGGCTGCCAAACTCAACCGAGTTAGCCACCGTCAAAACCTTTTGACGCTCCAGTACGCTCAGCCTGTTTGACGACGTTTGTACCCGACAAGGACGTTGATCACCGAGTGCCTGATCGATCTGCCAGCGCTGCAAGGTCCGTTCGCTAAGGCTAATAACCGCACAGGCACGATCCTGCCGTGCGCCCGAATTCATGGCTTCCTGCACCAGGGTGATGATCTGTCCGCGCTCCACGAGAGAAGTCATTTGACCTCGTCCTCCCAGAGCGCGCGGAATTTTTTTGCAGAATCAGCAATGCGGCTGCCTCCGCCAATGCGTGATCTTTGCGTGCTATTTCACGCTTGAATTGCTTGACCTCATCTTTCAAAACACGTATTTCCTGACTGCCGTCGACAGCCTTGGCACCCGCACAAAACGCCGTTTTCCAACTGGCCAAATGATGAGCAAACAACCCGTTTTCTCGGCACCAGATCTGCAAGGCTTCACCTGACAGGCCATGCGTTTGATGCAGCGCCATCAGCTGCTGCTCAGGCGTCCAATCCTGCGGACGTTTCTCTTTCGCTGGGGACACGCCGAGCGAACCAACTTCTTTTCTTTTCATCCAATTTCTCACCGTATGACAGTTGACGTTCAGATCGATCGCAACCGACTTCACCGACCGCTTGCCACGAGAATACACCTTGAATAACGCCTGCTCGATAAATGCTTCTGAATAACGTAATCCCACTGTTGCCTCCACACCTCAAAGTTAAATTTTTTGAGGCGACAACTAGTCTGACACCGGGGGCTAGCCCGCATGGGCTGTCTGCAAAGCTGATGGGAATTTTCAGAAAACACATAAATCGTTCGGGCAGCGATCTCTGGAAGACTGGTTTTAAAATTTTTGCTGATGTGCCCAAAGAGATAAAACTGGTCATTGGCAAAAAGTCGCCCGACTGTATGTCAAAGCAAAATAGAAATGTCCCTTTTGATCTTACGATCGAACTGAATTGTAGAAAAACGAAGGGCTTACATTTATGTAAGCCATTGTTTATGTTAGTGGTCTGCACGGACTTGAACCGAGGACCTAAGGATTATGAGGCCGCGCCATAATCCGCACCTTGCTTGAAATCGCCAAGGCATTGAATCGTTCACAGCGGAATAGCTGAAACCAAAGTCGAACCATGCCGTAATTGCCAAACACCATCGCCGCTGCGTTATACTTGCCGCCGTTATGGAGAAAATCATGGATACTTTGACCCTATCTCAGGCCGATACACGCCGTTTGGAAAAACTCGCCAGCCTGGCAGGCCGCTCGCCGAAAGACGTTCTCAAACATGTGCTGCGGGACGGTTTTGATGCGACCGAATATGCAATCAAGGCGATCAAGGCGCGCATGCAAAGCGTCGAGCGCGTTTCACACGAAGATGCCATGCAACAGCTCGACACACTGATCGAACATCATGCTGGCAACGAAAAACAGGCGGCTTGACTGGCATCCCGAAGCAATTGCCGAGCTGGCTGAATCGCTCGGCTGGTATGTGCAGCACAACCCCCTTGCCGCGAAGCGGATGCGCAGAGTCATCGAAGAGGCAGCGCATTCCCTGATTGCATCACCCATTGCTGTGTCGGGTCGCCCAGGTGTGGTGTATGGCACACGCGAATTGCCGGTCGGACAACGCGTGCCTTTCACGCTGATTTTTGTGAGACACGCCATTACCGGGGATTGCACCATCTTCCATTGCATGCACCAGCGGCGAAACTATCCAGTGGACGAATCAATCGACTCGTTGTGAGGCTGATTTTTTAACGTTGCGCCACATCCAAGCCGCTATCCCGCACTTCTTGCGCCAAAGCTCTCACAAAACCGATTGAGAGCCTTTACCACTGCGTCCACGGTCGGTTCACTATGACTGAAAAATTATCAGGGGGAATTGGCAGATGCCGCGCCGCTGACGCCGGGCTGCTGGGAATAGCCCGTCCTAGACTTGTTTAGTGGACACTTGATAACCAACAGATGACCGAATTAACCGTGAGTTTTTGGCTCAATTATCAGGTCTGCCAATGGTCTACTAACAAAATAAAAAAGCACCTAGAGCGTTACCCCTAAGTGCTTTTTATGTTGGTGGGTCTGCACGGACTTGAACCGTGGACCAAAGGATTATGAGTCGCAATAAGTGCGTAATCCAAAACACAACAAAACAAATATGAACAATAGAATCAAGCCGTAACGGTTTTTTGTTATTCCCCTATATTCTGGAATACGCTCGGATTCTGCCAGCTAGTGTCCCGCCAGTGTCCCGATTATACCAGCCACCGCACCCACAAAAGAAAACCGCCGGGCTATCTCTAGCGCCAGCGGCTTGCGTTACCGGGTAACAGATAATCTACAGCGTGAGTTTTTTCACCCACGGCGCATCATGTGTCAGTCGAGGCTCATAGTCCTCATCCACTACTCTGAAGCAAAGCAGCCGCACAGATTGCCCGGTGCGTTCGGCATTGGCTTTTTGCTCTTGCTGTTCTTCCGTCAATTCTGCATCGCCGAATGTGATTAAGACCAGCGCTGGCTTAACCACCCGGCGCAATGCTTCCAGCTTCGCCAGCCTGCTTTCAGTCGTTGCCATGATGATTCCCTTCCAGTGCAGTGATTCGTGCGGTTAGTTCGTCGATCTCCTTGATTCGCGCCAGCGCACCCAATCCGGTCAGCAATGCCGCACCCTGCCCCGGTGCAAGAATGCCAGACGCTACCGCCTGCACGATTGCCGCGCCTTGGGCGGTTATCCCCTCACCATCAGGCAGCGCCAGCGTTACGGGCTGCTCTACGGCCTTTACGGGCGGCAATACACGCTCAAGCAACAGGCGGGCGGCCTGTGCATCACCTTTCAATGCCTGCTCCACCAGTTGCGCGATTATGCCCGGCACATGCTTTTCAATCGAGGTGCGCAGGCGGCCTATTTTCCCAGTGCCGGGCTTGCGTCCGTTCGGGTTTCCAGACTTTCCGGCTTGCCATTTTGAACTTACTTTTTCAGGTGTCATTTTTGTGCTTTCTTCGTGCTATATCAGATAATGCTTATATTTGAATGGTTCGATATGTCAGGCAGGATTTACCGCAATCACTTATCACCCTGTAAGCCAATGAATACGGGGCTTACCGCATTTACCGCATTCATTCCGCATTCTTCCGCAATTCGATTTACCGCATTCCGCATTTACCGCACTACTCTTTAGGAGTGCGGTAGAGTGCGGACTTTGCGGACGCGGTGCGAGTAGTGTTAAATAATCCACAGCCAATCCCCTTTCATTCCCAGATAGCCACCTGCAACAAGGCCGCTAATTGCAATCTTTGCGGATTGTTTTCTGTGCTTGGCATCAGTCGGCATCCGTTCGGCGGCAATTGATAACGCGTCATCGTAGGCAACGCACTGCTTGCCCTCTTCGATCTGCTCCGACGATTGCAGCGCCTGCATGATTACCCCAGCAGCAAGTTTCTGATTCTTCGATAGCGCGGGCTTCTTCTTCACGATCACGCCACCAGCCGCACCGGGTGCGATAACACATGAGGTAATTTCTTCTCCGTCATCGTCCAAGTCGATCAGCACGGATTCCAGCTTGAACGGGCATGATTCCCCAGTTACATCGTCCTTGCTCTTCGCTACGCTCCAAACCCGGCTGTTACCCAGTGCGGTAACTTCGATTGCGCCATCCAGCGCGGCATATAAGCTGCTATGCCCTCGCATTCCCCGGCTGCTATCTTTGCCGGTGTGATGTGCGGGCAAGACAAGGCCGCCGCACAGGCGTTGCAAGTCCTTTGCGGCTTCGATGATTAAGCCCATATCCACCGAGCTATTTTCGTCTGCTCCCGGTGCAGCCCGGTTCAAGGTGTCCAGGATGATTAAGCCATCCGCACCCCCGCCCGCAACGATCACGGCGGCAAGGTCGGCAACGTCACGGCTCAACAGGTCGAACGGTTGCGTTATGAACTGCAAAGCATCCGGCACGGGCGCGCCACGGCTCAAGCTCCACGCCTTCACGCGCTTACCTATACCGGCCTCACCTTCAAGGCAAACGTAGGTCACAGGCGCTTGAGTAACGCAACGACCAAACCATTCAGGCGCGCCACCCGCAACAGCGGCGGCGATGTCGAGTAGTAGGAAAGATTTACCGCTTCCGCTTGCCCCATACAGTGCGGCAAGTCCTTCCAGCGGCAAAACGCCACGCACCATCCAGCGCATCGGTGCGGCGTTGCACAGGTCAGCTCCAGATTGCAGCCTGTAAGCGATTGCAGGCCTTTCGGTAGGCGTACCCATTTCCATCCGTTGCGAGGAGCTAGAATCGCGTTGTGCGGCCTTCGCTGGGTTTAGCCACCCTGCATCCTGCGCAGCTTTGAATACGGCTTTATAGTTGATTTCGGTCGGTTCGAAGGATTCCCAAACGCGGGCGGCATCGGCTGCATCGAATTTGTCAGATGTCGCGCTCCACTCCAACCACAGGCCGCGCCCCACATCGCCCAACGACTTCAAAGCCAATCCGTTGTTAATCCAGCCTTCGCGGGGGTCTGCTCGCATGAATAGCAGGGCGCTGCGCAAGTCTGCAAACGTTTGCTCGTTCACGAATTCGCAAGCCGCATCAATCGCAACGGCTGCGGATTTCGGGGCTGGCTTAACTTTCCCGCCATGCACAGGCGGGCAGGAAATTACGGCTTCGCGGCGAACTGGATTTATTCCCATAAGCAGCGTGTCAACGACAAGGGGCTGACCTTCCACCGATATGTGCTGAAAATGCGCCAGCCTGTCAGCTGGACAGCGGGGCAAGAAAAACAGCCGCGCTGCTTCCATGCAGGACTTATCCACGCAATCCGACAAGCCAAACAATGCAGCAACATGCAGCGCCAGCGGGCGCACCTCGCTTTTTTCCAGCGGGCGCGATACCGCGAAAACAATTCGATAGCGCGGATGTTTTACACCGGCGGGTAGAATCGCTGGGTCGTTGTGGCTGTGGCTTGTATGCAGGATGCAGCGATACCCTGCCTTTGTAACCTTGAGAGTGATTTCATCAAAGTTAGGGGGGTCTTCTCCGGTAACTGTTTTAATTTTAGTCAGCGGGTCGGTCGTGGTCGCTGCTTCAACGTCCAGCACAAGACAAGAAACAGACTGCACACGCGCACCAGTTCGCGCACCGGGTTCAATATCTGCGGGTATCCATGCCGCCCCAAACTTTTCCGCGCTCACTTCAGGCGAAGACAACACGCCGGACAGTTCATCCCATTCCATAGCGCGCAGGGATTTGACGGGCGATTTCTCAGAATCAACGAGGGCAATCTTCATGGCTTGCCCAATCTCAGGCAATAACCTACGTCCCGACCGGTGTGCTGGAATGCCGCGCACACTTTACCACTGCATTCTGAAAAATATCCCCTGTGTGGCGTGAAAGGGCAAAGCGGCTGTGTGCGGCCTTTGCTGTCTTCAATCGGCCAAGGTGCAACGGCAAGTAGCGGTTTTGGGGTAAAATGCGGGCTGTCCGGCGCGCTCATGAATGCAGTTTGGTTCATGGGCGTTTTCATTATTGAGCCACCCCGCCAGACAACCACGCTGCATATTTGTCCACGTCAATGAGAACCTTACGACCACGGCGAATGATTGCGCCAGACGCAGCCAGCCCGTTACCGGCTATCTTTTCACCACGAGAGTTGAAACGGTCTTCAGCTTTGAAGATTTGCCCGTGTATTGCGGCGGGGGTCAATCCTGCTGAAGGGAAAAAACCTGACAGATTCTTGACGGTTGAAAGTGTCGGCAGGCCGGTTGAAACTTGATTTTCTTGCATGATAATTATTCTCCAATAATCCCGCGTTCGCATGGTTGCGCAGCGGTGTGGAAAAGAATTTATGCGTGTTTTTTCAGATAGTTAAAAGCGTGGCGGCTATCGGCGCTAAACGGCATCTATCGGCAGCTATCGGCGACTGACGGCGCTTTGCAAGGCGTTTACACACCGCATTCTTAGTCAGGGTCGCGTGCTGGTCGTTGTCGCTTGTGTAGCACAGTGCATCACCGCTAATCGCCCCAGTAAAGGGGCTTTCTCCCGCAAGTGCCAGTTCTTTCAACTTCAACCAAACGGGCGCATTTTCCACGCTCCCCGCTTGTTCAATTGCCTTATCTATCGCAGGGTCGAGGGTATTTGTGCGCAGCTTGTTTGATTTCGGTACTGGTGCAGGCGTTACGGCTTCCACCTTCGCATCGGGCGCATCAGCAGGTGAAAGCGGATTGCTCGGGTGTCCGTAATTGCCGGGGGTATATCCACACCATGCGCGGATACACCCATCAATCAAATACCCCCTTGCCATTGCCCACTGTACGCCTTCCCTTGGGTCGAATACTTCGCTCAGTTCGCCAGCACTTTGCGCCATGCTAACGGCTCGCAAGGCTAATGCTTCATTGCGCCCATCAGATGAAACGATAGCGCGCACCAGTTCCGGCGCACCCCATTGCCCCATATAGCAAAGCTCCCACTGTTCAAGGTATAGGGCGGCTTCGGCTTTTGTCGCACCATCAAACGCTTGCTTAAAATCTTCATCGGTTTCGTCTGCGATACTCTCCCGCAATAGTGCGGCAACTATCGGATTATTCAACCCCTCGGGCGTTAGCAAATATGCAAGGCTCGTTGACCTCCAGATGTTCGGGCTTATTTCCTCGATATAGTCTTTTGCGTTCTTCATCACATCACCCCCATTTTCTGCGCCAGTGCATTACCAATATCCGACACGCGGCCCGGTGCAAGATGTGCGTAACGACTAACCATCGCCATTGTTTTATGTCCCAATATCTTCGATATTTCCAGCGGGCTAACACCGTTCATCATCAAATAGCTGGCGCAGGTGTGGCGCAGGTCGTGCCAGTGAAAATTAACAATTCCAGCATCTTTCATAGCGGCGATAAACGGGGTGCGAAGGTTTAGGCTTTCTGCTTTCTTTGCAAGGCGAGTCGGCGGAAATATCCGATCATCGGTCAGACTGCGCACCTTGGCACGTTCTTTCAGCAGCGTGAAGGCTTCACCCACCAGCGGCAACACTCTTGCATCATCGTTCTTCGTCGTGCCTGCATGGAGCGTTGCGCGGCCTGATTTAAGGTCTATCTGCCCCCATCGCAAACTCATAATCTCGGTTTGCCTACCGCCAGTAGTCAGCGACAACAGCACAGCTAAATACAGGTCATTGTGATTGCGGCAGGCGGTAAGGAATCGCGGCAGTTCTTCATCATCGAGGAAACGCACACGGCCTTTGTTTTCTTTCGGCTTGGAAACACGCTCAACCGGATTACGCTCAAGCCAGCCCAATTCCTTCACGCCATACCCGCAGGCACTTGATAGTGCGGCAAGGAATCGGTTAGTCGTTGCACCACTGCGCTTTTTATCGAGTGGCACAAGGGACACACTCCCATCATCGCCACGCCTGCGCACGGTCAGATATTCATCGTTAAGCGCATCACGGCCTTTGGCAACAACGGCAGGTGTAATTTCCTGCAACAGCTTTTCGCCGTACTGCTTGCGCCACCAGTCGAGGCGGGTGCGCATCTCCTTGGCGGATTTGAGTTCCTTGTGCTTCGCGCTGCTCTCGTAGGAATCAATCAACTCGCTCAGTGTGTGCCGCTTGCTTGCGCCAAAGTGACGACCTGCTTTTATATCAGCCTCGGTTTTCTGCACCCACTCCCGCGCATCGGTCAGGCGTGAAAAGGTCGCACTTTCTGGCGCATGTCCTTTCAGGCGGATTTTCACCCGATAGCTGGTTGTCCCGTCATCCAGTTTGCGCTTTTCGATAGTTGCCATGATTTACCCCTTTGAGTGCGTCCGAATACTTGCGCACACTGTAAAACAAAGGGGAAACAATAGCAACACAGGATGAACAATCCCAATACTAGAAAATGCAGAGTATTGAATAATAAGGAATTAACATTGCAGCTATTTACAAAAAGACACTGAAGGGACAATCATTGGCGAAAAGTGACGCTTTTGCGGGTGCTTGCCCGATAGGTCAGATGAATGAAGGCGATAGGTGTTTTATTTCAGAGTGTCCCGCCATCGTCCCGCGCAATAAAAAAGCACCTAGAGTTTTATCCCTAAGTGCCTGTTTATGTTGGTGGGTCTGCACGGACTTGAACCGTGGACCAAAGGATTATGAGTCCTCTGCTCTAACCAACTGAGCTACAGACCCGTAAACTATTTTCCTTCGCTGTCCAAAAAGCTCTTCAGCTTCTCAGAGCGGGAAGGGTGGCGCAGCTTGCGCAGCGCCTTGGCTTCGATCTGACGTATGCGCTCTCGCGTCACATCAAATTGTTTGCCGACTTCTTCCAGCGTGTGATCGGTATTCATCTCGATACCGAAACGCATGCGCAACACTTTTGCTTCGCGCTGCGTCAGGCTGTCTAGTATATCCGAAGTTGCGCTTCTCAGGCTCTCATAAACCGCCGCATCGATAGGCACGGTGGTATTTGAGTCCTCGATGAAGTCGCCCAGATGCGAATCATCGTCGTCGCCGACCGGTGTTTCCATGGAAATCGGCTCTTTGGCGATCTTCAGTATCTTGTGTATCTTGTCTTCCGTCATCTCCATTTTTTCGGCCAGGGTCGCAGCATCGGCTTCCTGACCGGTCTCCTGCAGGATCTGACGCGAAATGCGGTTCATCTTGTTGATCGTCTCTATCATGTGCACCGGAATGCGGATAGTGCGCGCCTGATCGGCGATAGAGCGGGTGATCGCCTGACGTATCCACCAGGTCGCATAGGTCGAGAACTTGTAGCCGCGGCGGTATTCGAATTTATCGACCGCCTTCATCAGACCGATATTGCCTTCCTGAATCAGGTCGAGAAACTGCAGACCGCGGTTAGTATACTTCTTGGCTATCGAAATGACCAGACGCAGGTTGGCCTCTATCATGTCGCGCTTGGCGCGGTGAGAACGCGCCTCGCCGTTGGTCATGCGGCGGTTGATTTCCTTCAGATCGACGATGGGCAAACCCACACGCTTTTGCATGTTGATCAGGTTCTGCTGCTTTTCGATGATCGCGTGCTGATAACGCTGCAGCAATTCGCTGTAGGGTTTGCCCGCCTTGATTTCCTGCGGCAGCCAGTCCAGATCGACCTCGTGCCCGACAAAACTCTTGATGAAATGCGGACGCGGCATCTTGCTCTTGGTCACGCAGATTTCCTGTATGCCGCGCTCGTTGGCGCGTATCTCCTCGACCAGACCGCGCATGGTGTTGCAAAGCGCGTCGACCTGTTTGGCGGAAAAACGAAAAGCCATCAGCTCTTCGGTAATGCCTGCCTGACAGACGTTGTACTGTTCACTCAGATAGCCGTGCTTCTCAAAAGCCTTGCCCATCTTGTTGAACAGATCGGCGATCACGGCAAACCGCGCCATCGCATCGGCCTTGAGCTGCGCAAGATCAGCGGCAGCGGCGGCGGCCGAAGCGGCGGCCATCGCCTCCTCATCCTCATCTTCATCTTCTTCGTCTGCGCCGACTTCTCCGGAGGTCTCTTCCTCCTCCTCGTCGTCCTGATCCTGCTCATCGCTTACCGAAAGATCAGAGTCATCTTCGAGCTCGATATCTACGAAGCCATCGATCAGCTCATTGACGCGAATTTCGTCTATCTCGATCTTAGCCGCCAAGGAGAGGATCTCGGCGATGGTGACAGGGCAGGCGGAGATCGCCTGTATCATGTTGCGCTGACCTTCTTCGATGCGCTTGGCAATCTGAATTTCTTTTTCGCGGGTCAGCAGATCCACCGTTCCCATTTCACGCATATACATGCGCACAGGATCCGTGGTGCGACCGAACTCGGAATCGACCGTAGAAAGCGCGGCTTCCGCCTCTTCCGCCGCATCCTCATCCGCAGCGGTAGGTGCCGCATCGGTCATGATCAGCGCTTCGGCATCGGGCGCCACATCGCACACCCGGATACCCATGTCGTTGATCATGCTGGCAACGCTCTCGATCTGCTCGACTTCGAGCATGTCGGGCAGGTGGTCGTTGATCTCGGCGTAAGTCAGGTATCCGCGCTCCTTGCCCAGCACGATCAGCGCCTTGAGGCTGGTGCGACGGGCATCGATATCCTGCTGCAATTCCGCTACCGGCAACACGACGATATCTTCAGGCTTCTTGTCCAGTTTTTTCTTACTTTTTTTAACCGTTACCATATTCATAATTCCAATTGCGTAAGACCTACCTTAACGAGAAGGGCGTTATCGCCGGGCAAAAAGCACCGTGACGATAGGCGTCGCAGAAAAGCGCGCCATTATACCCGAAATACCGATTTACAACCTTACCCGAATCAGCCTGCACCGTTGCGCCTCAACAGCCGCAAATACAGTTCGCGCTCATCCGCACTCAGACAAGACAAGCCGCCCTGCGCCGTCTTCCCCTGCAAAACCTGAAACTGTTCGCGACGCTGCGCCTCACTAAGTTTGGCGATCAGCCCGGCAAACTCGGCCGCCACATCGAAGGCCTCCCCCCAATTCAGCATCTCGGCCTCGGCCTGAGCCATCACTCTGGCGTGGACCGTTCCTTCCAGCATCTGCATCAACGCTGGCGTGCTGATCTTGTAATCCGCCTCGCGCAATATCGACATCACGGCGAGTATCGCCTCAGCATCCGCGCCTTCTCCATGCCAGTCCTGCGGCATCTGCATTCCCAGTTCGGGGCTGGCGATGAGGCACTGCAACATCAGCCGCTGCGCAGGAAACGCGGTACGCGCGGCTTTTTTCAGAGCCGGACGCGGCGCATGCGCCACCGGCCTGATCTCGTAGAGCGACTCGAGCTCTTCCTGGCTGACCCCCGAGAGCGCAGCCACCTCCTTGCGCAACAGCAGCGAAGTCACAGGAGAGGCTATCGATGTGATCAGCGGTTTTGCCCGGTGCAGCAGCTGATTTCGCCCTTCCTGCGTGCGCAGATCCAATTCGGCCGTCAGCTCGCGCAACAGATAACCCGACAGCGGCATAGCATCGGCAATGCGCCGTTCAAATTCATCCCTGCCGTACTCTCTGATATAGCTGTCAGGATCGTGCTCGACCGGCAAAAAAAGATAGCTGATCAGCTTGCCGTCCTGCAAATGCGGCAGCGCATTTTCCAGCGCGCGCCACGCAGCCTTCTGCCCCGCCTTGTCCCCATCGAAACAAAATACAATCTGATCCGCCAGCCGCAATAACTTCTGAATATGATAAGGGGTGGTCGCCGTGCCCAGCGTCGCCACCGCATAGTCGACGCCGTGCTGCGCCAGCGCCACCACATCCATATAACCTTCGACGACCAATACCCGCTGCGCCGCCCGTATCGCCTTTTGCGCCTGATACAGACCGTACAGCTCGTGGCCTTTCTCAAACAGCGCCGTCTCCGGCGAATTCAGATACTTAGGCTCCCCCTTGTCCAGCACCCGCCCGCCAAAACCGATCACTTGGGCGCGCACATTAATGATGGGGAACATGATGCGGTCGCGAAAACGGTCATAGCGCTTACCACCGTCACCCGCGATAACCAACCCCGTCTCGTCAAGCGACACACTCTGATAATCGGGAAATACCGCAGCCAGATTCTGCCAGCCTTCCGGCGAATAGCCGATACCGAATCTTGCAGCAATCTCGCCGCTCAGCCCCCGCCCTTTCAGATATTCGATCGCACGCGCAGAGAGCTTTAACTGATCCTTGTAATAACGCGTGGCGGTCTGCATCACTTCATAAAGATCGGGCGCCACTTTCCTGAACGACTCACCAGATCCCTGATGCTCATGCGGCACCTCCATGCCCACGCTCTGCGCCAGATCCTCGATCGCCTCGACAAAACCCAGCCCCAGATGCTCCATGACAAATCCCACCGCAGTGCCGTGCACGCCGCAACCGAAACAGTGATAAAACTGTTTGGACTGACTGACAGTAAAAGAGGGAGATTTTTCGTTGTGAAAAGGACAGCAGGCGACGTAATTTCCGCCCGCTTTTTTCAGCGGAACATAGCGCTCAATCACGTCCACGATATCGAGACGGTTGAGCAAATCCTGAATGAAACTTTTTGGAATCATACCGACAACGCCCTGTTGGCCAAGCCGGAACGGCGGAACTTACTGAGCCGTGAGTTGCGCCTTGATCAGAGCCGAAACGCGACCCATATCGGCCAGACCCGCCAGCTTAGGCTTGAGCAAGCCCATGACTTTGCCCATATCCTGAGGACCCGCGGCTCCGACAGCCGAAATGGCCTCAACGACAGCGGCGACCACCTCTTCTTCGCTCAACTGCTTGGGCATATAGGCAGACAGCACGCCCATTTCATACTTTTCGACATCCGCCAGATCCTGGCGTCCTGCCGCTTCGTACTGGCTGATGGAATCGCGGCGCTGCTTGTTCATCTTTTCGATGATCGCAATCACATCCGCATCCTTCAGTTCGATGCGCTCATCCACTTCACGCTGCTTCATCGCAGCGAGCAGCAGACGGATAGCCGAGAGACGCGCCGCTTCTTTGGCACGCATCGCGACTTTCATGTCATCGGTAATTTGCTGCTTTAAACTCATCGAGAGCTTAGTACAGCTTAGGGGGCAGAGTCTGGCTGCGCAGGCGCTTGTAATGACGCTTAACCGCTGCGGCGAGCTTGCGCTTACGCTCAGCTGTCGGCTTCTCGTAAAATTCGCGCGCACGCAGATCGGTCAGCAGACCCGTCTTTTCTACAGAACGCTTGAAACGACGCATTGCGACTTCAAACGGCTCATTCTCTTTAACACGTACTGTTGTCATCTGCTAACTACCTTCTACCGAAAAATTGAGGGCGCGATTCTAGCAAAACCATCCTCGCATAACAACCCATATTTCATCATGGGCACAAATAAAAGCAATTTAAATTCAACAAACCGTAATTCTGGCGAATTTGCGCTTGCCGACCTGAGCTACCACCACCCTGCCTGCCGCAACCGTATCGCCCTTGTCATTGACCCGCTCGCCGTCCAGCTTGACCGCCCCTTGCGCGATCATGCGCATCGCCTCAGAGGTGCCTTCAACCAGACCCGCCTGCCTGAGCAGATGCGGCACCGCTATCACCCCGCCTGCCGCCGTCACACTGACCTCAGGCATATCGTCCGGCAACACCCCTTTGCGAAAACGCGCCTCGAATTCCTCCAGAGCGGCCACCGCATCAACCTGACTGTGAAAACGCGCCACGATTTCCTGCGCCAGCAACACCTTGATGTCGCGCGGGTTACGCCCGCCCTCGACCTCGGCACGCCAGACGGAAATCTGTTCCATAGAGCGAAAGGACAACAGCTCCAGATAGCGCCACATCAGAACATCGGAAATCGACATCAGCTTACCGAAAATCTCCTGAGGCGCATCGGTAATACCGATGTAGTTGTTCAGCGACTTGGACATCTTGTTTACGCCGTCCAGACCTTCCAAAAGCGGCATGGTCAGGATGCACTGCGCGCTCTGGCCGTAATGGCGCTGCATCTCCCGCCCCATCAAAAGGTTAAACTTCTGGTCGGTGCCGCCCAGTTCGATATCAGCCTTGAGCGCAACCGAATCGTAGCCCTGCACCAGCGGATAGATGAATTCGTGTATCGCAATCGGCTGGCCGGCTTTGTAGCGCTTGGAAAAATCGTCCCGCTCCAGCATCTGTGCCACCGTATGGGTTGCCGCAAGACGAATCAGATCGACCGCACTGAATTTATCCATCCAGGTCGAGTTGAACACGATCTCAGTCTTGTCCGGATCCAGCACCTTGAAAACCTGATCGCGATAAGACTGCGCATTTTCCAGCACCTGTTCGCGAGACAAGGGCGGACGGGTTGCATTCTTGCCGGTGGGATCCCCTATCATTCCGGTAAAATCGCCGATCAAAAACAGCGCGTGATGCCCAAGATCCTGCAACTGGCGCATCTTGTTGAGCAGCACCGTATGCCCAAGATGCAGATCCGGTGCCGTCGGATCAAAACCCGCCTTGATGCGCAGCGGACGCCCCTGCATCAATTTCTGCTTCAGCTCAGACTCGATCAGCAATTCGTCTGCGCCGCGTTTAAATACATCTATTGCCTGTGTCAATTCGGTCATAATTTCAATTTCATGTAAAACTGCCACCGCCTGATGAGGCTTAATCACCGCCTGTCGCCTTATTCGCGCCAGATGGGGAATTTTCACACCGTTTATCAGGTTAACCCTTTAAGGCGTAGCGCGTTTCTGTTATAGTCGCGTACATATAAAAATAAATGCCGCTTCAAAGCGAGCATCTCCCGGAGAACGAATGTTAACGCAAAACATGCTCAACCAAGAGCGCAAAAAGAAATTGCGCTGGTTTATCACCGTATCGACCATGCCGCTGTTGGGTGTTGTTACCGCATTCGGTCTGGTTCCAACCAGCAATCTTGGACTGAACACCGGCAAGGTTGCAATCGAACAAATCGCCCTGCCCGCTCCTGCCGCAGAGACGCCGGCCGCGACCACTTTCTGGCGCACCGAGCGCCTGCAAAGAGGCGACACGGTAGCCGAGCTGCTGCAACGACTGAACGTCAATGATGCAACCGCCAGCGAATACCTGCGCAAGAGCGCGGATGCCAAATCGTTCCGGAAACTTTCCGTAGGCAACGAAGTTCAGGCCGAGACCGATGCTGCAGGCGGGCTAATTTCGCTGAGCTATCTGGGCGAACAGGGCGCCAAGGTCATCATCAAGAAGGAAGCAAACGGTTTTAGCTCCAAGGCTGTTGCCGCACAACTTGAAAAACGCCTGTTTGTGCGTACCGGCGAAATCAAGACCAGCCTTTATGCCGCGACCGATGCGGCCGGTATGCCCGAATCCGCAGCCAATCAACTGACCGAGATTTTCAGCGGCGATGTGGACTTCCATCACGACTTGAAGCGCGGCGACCGTTTTACCGCCGTCTACGAGATGACCTACAGCAACGGTGCGCTGGTCAAAGCAGGCCAGATACAGGCCGCCGAATACATCAATCAGGGTCATGTATACCGCGCGGTGCGCTTCCAGACCGACGCCACCCACAGCGACTATTACACCCCCGAAGGCAAGAGCATGAAAAAGGCCTTTTTACGCTCGCCCATCGCCTTTTCGCGCGTGAGCTCAGGCTTTACGATGTCTCGCTTCCATCCGGTGCTGAACAAGTGGCGCGCACACAAGGGCGTCGATTTCGCCGCGCCGATCGGCACCCCCGTCAAGGCCACTTCGGATGGAGTAGTATCCTTCGTCGGTCAGCAGAACGGCTATGGCAATGTCGTCATGCTCAAGCACCAGGGCAATTTTTCGACCGTATACGGACATCTGTCCCGCTACGCCAAGGGTCTGCGCAACGGCTCCCGCATCCGTCAGGGCGATGTGATCGCCTATGTCGGCATGACCGGTATGACCAGCGGACCGCATCTGCACTATGAATTCAGAGTCAACGACCAGCAGCGCGATCCGCTGCGCGTCGCCCTGCCCAATGCACTACCGATCACCGGTGCAAACAAGGTTGCCTTCAAGAAGATGGCGGACAAATTCGTCGCCACTCTGGTCCAGCTGCGCAACACCAATCTTGCCAAAATCGACTAAACCGACATGAAGCATCAGCTGTATATCGGGCTGATGTCGGGAACCAGCCTGGACGGCGTCGATGCCGTCCTGGTTGATTTTGCAGGCGATCAACCCGAACTGATCGATATTTTTTTCCTGCCTTATGAAGAGGCTTTAAAACAGTCGCTGCTAGACCTTCATCACCCCTCACACAACGAACTGCACCTCGCTCAGCTGATTGGCAATCAGCTCGCGCGCCTGTATGCGCAGGCTGTCAATTCGCTGCTTGCAAAGAGCGCTGCCAAGGCGGATATGATAGCGGCCATAGGCTGCCACGGGCAGACCATACGCCACTGCCCGGAACAGGGATACACCTTACAGATCGGCAATTCAGCGCTGCTCGCCGAGCTCACCGGGATCAGCGTGATCAGCGACTTTCGCAGCAGGGATATTGCGGCTGGCGGTCAGGGCGCACCGCTCGTGCCGGCCTTCCACGACAAAATCCTGCGTCATGAGCAACTTAACCGCGTCATCGTCAATATAGGCGGCATCAGCAATCTGACCCGCCTGGCACCAGGTCAGGCCACAGCAGGATACGACTGCGGGCCCGGCAATCTTTTGATGGACAGCTGGTGCATGCAGCATCAGGGATTGCCTTACGATAAAGGCGGCAATTGGGCAGCGACGGGAGTCGTGTTGCCGGAACTGCTCTTAAGAATGCTTGCCGAACCCTATTTCAAACTCCCGCCTCCAAAAAGCTGCGGACGGGATCTGTTCAACATGGGCTGGTTGCAGGCCAGACTGGATGGCACAGAGGCGCCGGTTGATGTGCAAACTACCCTGCTGGAACTGACCTGCCGCACCATTTCAGAGGCCATAGAATCGCAATGCCCCGGAGCGCAGCAGATCTGTCTTTGCGGCGGCGGTGCCCACAACAACGCACTGCGCCGTCGACTGTCAGCTCTGCTGCCGTCATGCGAGGTGCAAATCACCGATGCACTGGGCGTCAGCTGTGACTATCTGGAGGCCATCGCCTTTGCCTGGCTGGCCCGGCAAAATCAGCTGTCCATACCCGCCAATCTGCCTCAGGTCACAGGCGCCAGACACCTTTGTGTGCTCGGTGCCCGCTATCCCGCCTGATCTAGTTCGCAAATCATTTCAATCCGGACGATATCCGGGTATTTTTTTCTGATCGACTGCATCGATCTGCGCCGCATCAAGGTACTTCTCCGCATAGCGCATATAGACCTGTTTTCTCACGAAGATATCGAACAGATCCGCATCCACATGGCCCTCCAGGCACATTTTACCCAATATAATCAGCGACTCTGAAAGAGTAATCACTTTCTTGTAGGGCCTGTCCTTCGCGGTCAGGGCTTCGAATATATCGGCAATCCCCATCATTCTTGCCTGAACCGACATCTGATCTCCCCGCAAACCATTGGGATATCCCTTGCCGTCCACCCGTTCGTGGTGACCCCCTGCATATTCGGTGACGTGACTTAACTCCCTGGGCCAGGGCAAATCATTGAGCATGGCTATCGTCATATCGGCATGGTGATTGATAATTTTTCTTTCCGAACCGTTCAGGGTTCCCATGCGTATGGTCAGATTTTCTATTTCCGCATCATCCAGTACGGGACACAAATCCCCCTTCTCATTGGTCCATGAATACCGGCGCGCAATATCCCCGACACGCACGAAATCTTCCTCTTTGAGAAATTCAGCTCCGATATTGATGCGGCGTAAAAAAGCCAGATCTTCATCCATGGCGCGGATTTTCTCCTCGTGCAAAGAACCGAACACCTCCCGTTCTGCCGGATTTGCAACACAGGACTCCAGCAAGGCCAGTTTCGCCTCACTCTTCAAAACCGCAAAACGAGTTTCGATCAAGCTGATTTTGTCGCATATCGTTTCCAGTTTCGTTCTCTTGTCGACCACATGCACGGGAGTAGTGATCTTCCCGCAATCATGCAGCAATCCTGCAAGCTCAAGTTCCAGCCTGTCCTTTTCCGTCATGACAAAGTCCTTAAGCGGACCGTAAGATGTCTCGTTCACCGCATCCGCCAGCATCAGGGCAAGCTGCGGCACCCGCTGGCAATGCCCACCCGTATAAGTGGATTTATCGTCAATTGCACGGTTGATGACTCTGACAAATGCGTAGAAAAGCGCTTTTAACTGGTCGATGAGTTGCGTATTGGTCAAAGATACGGCGGCTTGCGAAGCGATGGCTTCGGCCAGTTTCTGATCCGAGCTGGTAAAAGGGATGACCTCGCCGGTTTCAGCATTTTGCGCATTGAGCAGTTGCAGCACCCCGATGATCTGATTTTCATGATTTTTCATCGGAACCGTGAGGAAAGATTTCGATCGATAGCCCATCTGCCTGTCGAAAAGCTTGGTGCCTGAAAAATCAAAGCCCTGCTCAACATAGGCATCGCGGATATTGACGGTGGTGTCATGCAAAATCGAATAGGCAACCACCATGGCATTATTGGGATTGCCCTTAGCATCATAAAGACGAATGGGAGGGAAGGATCTTTCCTCATCCACTCCGTCCCACATCGAGATCTTCAGCGTATCGTTCACCAAAAAGGCAAAGACCACCTCATCCCCTTGCACCCGGTATATCGTCCCGCCATCGGCCTTCAGCAGCTCTTTGGCCGAGGTGAGGATAAATTTAAGCAGATGCTCGATATCGTGATCAGAAGATAGCGCCGCGCCTATTCGGGTCAGCGCCTCTATCCTGTCCAGCATTTCATCGACGGGGATCGCGGCCCCGGTTTCACTTTCAGCCATGATAGCCTCCTGCTCGCAAAATCAACCGCCTTGAATATCCTGCGGCCTTCAATTTTCAGGTTTGATTGTACTCGTCTGAAAAACAAAATTGGGGAAATGCCGAGGGAGCTACGGAACAATTCGCAGTCTATAAAGAGAGCAACGCCGCCTCAAACTGCGCTATGGGCGCCGGGCGTCCGAACAGATAACCCTGAAAATGGCTGCATCCCTTGTTGATCAGTCGCTGACGCTGCGCGATGGTCTCAACCCCCTCGGCGATCACGTTGAGATTCAGGCTCTGCGCCATGGCGATAATGGTGCGCACAATCGCCCTGTCGTTACCGTCATTTTCTATATCGCGCACGAATGACTGATCGATCTTGAGCTGATCGAGCGGCAGCCGCTTCAAATACTGCAAAGACGAATAGCCCGTACCGAAATCATCCAGTGAAAACTGCACCCCCAGCGCCTTGACCCGGTTCATGGTGGCAATGGTGTCCTCTATGCTGTCAACCAGCATGCTCTCGGTAATCTCCAGCTTGAGCCGCCGCGGGTTGATACCGTACCTTGCGATGATCTGCTCCACCTGATCCGAAAAATCGGTTTTATGCAGCTGTTTAGCGCTGACATTGACCGACAACACCAGAGCGGAAGTTCGGGCATTCCCTTGCCATATTTTTAGCTGCGCGCAGGCGGTCTCCAGCACCCACCGACCCAGCGGCACGATCAATCCGATGTCTTCGGCCAGCGCGATGAATTGCAGCGGGGATATCATGCCGCGTAGCGGATGTTTCCAGCGGATCAGCACCTCCGCACCCAATGGACGATCAGATGCATCGACCTGAAGCTGATAATGCAGCTCGAACTGCTGCTGTTCGAGGGCGATGAGCAGTTCATGCTCCAGCATGGCACGGCTCTCTATGTTGTGCTGCATAGCCAGATCGAAAAAACGCGAACCGTTGTGGGTTGTCTTTTTCACCTGAAACATGGCAATTTCGGCCTGCCTCAGAAGGTTATCGGCGTTTTGCGACTGATCGCAAAACAAGGTTATGCCGACACTGGGCGTGCTGCGGCACTCGACCCCGTTGATGCGAAAAGGCAGCCTTAATGCAGCCAGGATCTTGCCGCTGACCGTCTCAGTCTGAGAGGCAGAGACCAGTCCGTCCCCGCTCAAGCCTTCTAGCATCACTACGAACTCGTCCGCCCCCAGACGCGCCACCGTATCTCCGTCCCGCACACAGGAACACAGGCGTATCGCAGCTTCCTGCAACAGCAGATCGCCCGCTGATCGTCCCATCGTGTCGTTGACGACCTTGAAGCCATCCAGATCGATGAAGATCAGGGCGGCCTGCTGAGCATTGCGCACACAGGAGACCGCAGCCTGCCGTATCCTGTCCATCAGCAATTTTCGGTTGGGCAGCGAGGTGAGCGCGTCATAAAAAGAAAGCGTGTTGATGGCGCGCTCGGCCGATTTTTGCTCGCGCAGATCGACAAATGCTTCGATCAGAACCACCTCTGATCCATTTTTCGAAGCCGCAACACTGCGCAGCAGCGGCAATACGGCATTTCCAACACCCTGAGCCGATATTTCCTGGGCCTCGATGCGCGCATTCAGTTCGGTGACGGGACAGCAGCCGTGCTTGCCATAGCAGGGCAGTATGCGCTCGCAGGAACGGCCTATCATCTCAGTCGCTGACATCCCGAACATTTTTTCTGCAGCCCGGTTGATCTGAACGATCTGACGATTAGCGTTCATCAGTACGATGGCAAACGGCGCCTCTTTGAGCAGCATGCGGATCAACAGATCACTGGCATTTTTATCGGCGTCGAGCACCTTGATGCGCTCGGAAAAGCTGAGCGTCAATTGCTGAGACCTGGCCAGATGTCGATGCCCGTACTCTATCGTCTCCTCGGCGATGGTAATCATCGCGCCTTGCACTTGCCCGTTCGGTTCGACCAGCAATCTCGCACACAGATTAAGTGCGACCCTGATGCGGGACGAGTAGTAAAAATTCCTGGAAAATTCCCCGCCGCAAGCCGAAGACAGGGTCTCTTTCAGCCAGACGGAAAATTCTGGACTAGCACTCAGTACATCACAGGCACCGAAATTCTCCAGCGTATCGCGCACCGAGCGGTCGAAGCGGGAAAAAGCCGGATTGGCATAGCGCAACACGCCATCACTGTCGAACACCGCGACTGCGGAATCGAGCAGATCGTAAGCTGAGCTGCCAGCCAGCACCGTTTCCAGCTGAACTTCGAGCCGGTGAGCAGGAATATTCGGCATGCTAAAAGGTCAATACTTTATCCGAGTGCGCCACCAGTTCGTGGAGTATCTGCATGGAACCCGTCTCGCATCTGAGTTTTTCGCGCAAGCTGGGCATCAAGTCCTTGCGGCTCTCGCAGCAGATCCCGCACCCTGTCAGGGTGCCGCCGCCCTCCCGAAACAGATCCATCTGCTCAACTATGTCGTACTGCAGCGTGCTGATGACCGCCGACTCGACCCCTTTACCGAGCAAAAACGCATCGACCCTGTCCTTCTGGCTCAACGCCGTATTGGCAAAGCGAAAAGCATTCCAGACCGTTTCGGAATCATTGCTTGAAATAATCACCGTCACATGCATACCCGCACCCTGCACTGATTAACCTGATCAACACTCGAAAAAATTTCGCTCCCGGACTGTTCCGGGAGCGAAACATTGTAACTATACCGAGAAAGAAGAACCGCAACCGCAGGTCGTGGTCGCATTGGGATTCTTGATGACAAACTGAGAGCCTTCCAGTCCTTCCGTGTAATCGATTTCCGCACCGACCAGATACTGAAAACTCATGGGATCGATCAACAGCTGCACGCCGTTCTTGTCCATCACCGTGTCGTCTTCGTTGGTGATCTCATCGAAAGTAAATCCGTACTGGAATCCAGAACAACCGCCGCCGCTGACGAATACGCGCAGCTTCAACTCAGGGTTACCTTCTTCGTCTATCAGTTGTTTTACCTTGGCCGCCGCATTGTCGGTAAAGACCAGCAGGTCTTGGGCTACTTCACTCATTGCAATTTCTCCTGTTTGATTGATGCTTCTTTTGATTTTCCTGCCATGTGATCCAGACGTCCGTCCAGCAGCGCGCCCACCTGAATTTCCAGCAGTTTGTAGCGAACATCGCCTGTGACCTTAGCCTTGGCGTGAAGTTCAAGATACTCGCTGGCCGTCACCCCGCCCCTGATCTGCCCGTTGACCACCAGATGCGTCACACTGACCTCGCCTTGCACGCTTCCCTGCTCGCTGATCACCAGCGTTGAAGGCTTATCCGGCGCCGCGATCACGTTGCCATTGATCTGCCCGTCGACGCGCATACCGCCGGAAAAATGCACGTGTCCGTCTATAACCGTGCCCGCCCCGATCAGCGTGTCGATGCGATTCTGAGGTTTACTGTGCTTTCTGCTAAACAAATTCGCTCCCGACTTTAAAGGTTGATGCTCTGCCGCAACCGTGGTTCGCGTCCACCCGGCTCATACACCCTGACCTGCACGCTCTGCAGCTGCACATCGGGCGCCAGCCTGAGTATTTGCTCCACGCGCTGATAATACTTGAATTTCAGGCCAAACTGCTCATGTCCTGATGCAGAGGAGGGAAATATCTGAGTGCTCTTGCGACCGCCTTGCATCAGCGTCGCTACCAGCTGATAGCCACCAGAGAATTCTTTGGCCCTTTGACCGCTCTGCACCAGCAGCATGCGCACGCCGTATTCTCCGGCGATCTTGTCACGCTCCAGGGTCAGCCTGTGTATCGCAAGCTCCCCTTCCTTGCCGTTTTCAGCGGTCAGATTCTGAAAGAAATTAAGATCCTCCTGCAACCTGGCATTTTCATCGGTCAGATTTTTCAGCTGTTTGGCCGTCTCCTGACTATGCCCCTGCTCAAGTTTGATCTGCTGCTCATATTGCGCCACCCTGCGATCCAGAGCGGCATATTCCAGCGTCACGCGACTCAGATTTTCCCGCAACTGAGTCAGTTCCCGCTGCGTCTCACCGCGATGAAAACCGGCAAACTCAAGACCGCTGTCATAGGCAAACCAGATCAGCCCGATGGCCGCCAGCACAAAAGGCAGGGTCATGCTCCAGCGCAAATACCAGGCAATATGCGGACGCACAGACAGGCGCGGTGCGGATATACCGAATCTGCGCCTGGCGCGGCGCCACGCTTTAATGATGACCTCTCATGCTTATGGCAACAATGGGACGATATTGAGCGCCGTTTTTTCAGGAAAGTCGAACATGATGTTCATATTCTGCACCGCCTGCCCGGCAGCCCCCTTGACCAGATTATCGATCGCCGACAACACCACCACCGTATCGCCGCCCTGCGGCCTGTGCACCGCGATGCGGCACTGATTCGAGCCTCGCACCGAGCGCGTCTCCGGATGAGAGCCTTGCGGCATCACATCGACGAAAGATTCGCCCACATAGCGCGCTTCGAACAGGGCCTGCAAGTCCACCTCCTGAGTCAGTTTCGCATACAAAGTCGCATGAATGCCGCGTATCAGCGGGGTTAAATGAGGCACAAAGGTCAGCCCCACTTCCTTACCCTGAACTCGGGCAAGACCCTGTTTGATTTCAGGCAGATGACGGTGACCGGCAACGCCGTAAGCCTTGAAATTATCGCCCGCTTCGGCAAACAGCGAGGAAATCTCCGCCTTGCGACCGGCCCCCGACACACCGGATTTGGCATCGGCGATCAGACTGCCTGTTTCGATCACACCGGCTTCGAGCAGTGGCAGAAAACCCAGCTGCACGGCAGTCGGATAGCAACCCGGATTGGCGATCAAGCGCGCCGATTTTATCTTTTCACGGTTGATTTCAGGCAGACCATAGACCGCCTCTGCAACCAGATCCGGACAGGCATGCTTCATGCCATACCATTTTTCCCATACCGCGATGTCCTGTATGCGAAAATCCGCGGCAAGATCGATCACCCGCACGCTGGCATCGAGCAGTTCGCGAGCCTGTTGCATCGCGATGCCGTTGGGCGTTGCAAAGAAAACGACATCGCATCGATCCAGATGCGCTTCATCCGGGTGTACGAACGACAAATCCACCAGCCCGCGCAGACTGGGGAACATCTGATCGACGCGCACTCCCGCATCGGCTCTGGAGGTAATCACCTGCAAAGAAACTTCTGGATGCAATGCCAGCAGGCGCAGCAACTCAACGCCTGTATAACCTGTTCCGCCCACTATGCCTACTTTAATCATCGCGCATTTCCTTAAATTCACGTAGCATAATACACCAAAACAAAAACCGCCCTAAGGCGGTTTTTGCAATCCAGCCATCCGCCCTTCGACAGGGTGCGGACAGAATTAACGCTTGGAGAACTGCTTCCTGCGGCGAGCTTTACGCAGACCGACTTTCTTACGTTCAACTTCGCGTGCATCGCGTGTCACCAGACCCGCTGCCTTCAACACTGGTTTGAAGTCTGCGTTGTAGTCAATCAGTGCACGAGTGATACCGTGACGAACTGCACCCGCCTGGCCGTTTTCACCGCCGCCGGATACGTTAACCATGATGTCGAACTGGCTCAATGTGTCTGTCAGACCCAGAGGCTGACGAACAATCATGCGGCCTGTTTCACGCGAGAAATATACATCAACCGGCTTGTCGTTGACGATGATATCGCCCTTGCCAGCCTTGATGAATACACGTGCTACCGCGCTTTTGCGGCGACCTGTTCCGTAGTTATAAGATACGCTCATGATTAAGCCTTCAACAAGTTAATGAGTGTTGGTTGCTGTGCCTCATGAGGATGTGCAGGACCTGCATATACCTTCATCTTGCGCAACATCGCGTAGCCCAATGGGCCTTTAGGCAACATGCCCTTGACGGCTTTTTCCAGAACGCGGGCCGGATGACGGCCTTGCATCTTGGTGAAGTTGGTCGTGTACAGACCGCCGGGATAACCTGTGTGGCGATGGTACAGCTTGGCTTCTGCCTTGTTACCTGTTACTCGCAATTTATCCGCATTGATGACTACGACGAAATCGCCGGTATCCACGTGTGGGGTGTAAATTGCTTTATGCTTGCCGCGCAGACGCGAAGCAATTTGTGCTGCCAGACGGCCGAGCACTTGATCAGCAGCATCAACAAGAAGCCATTCGTGCTGGACTTCGTGTGCTTTTGCGGAAAATGTTTTCATATCCACTATTCCTAAAATTCTATAACTTCGAAGGGCGCGAATAGTATCGTACCGATATCGTCCTGTCAAACAACATTTGCGCAGCATTACAATTTTTTTTCCAGGGCTGCGTATCAATAATCGCAATGGTAATATGACAGCCACCATTTATGCGCAACACACACCCATGTCCTGGTTTGCCACCAATTTTATCAGCGCTTTTCTGCTCCCCCCCTTAAATCTGTTGCTGATCCTGCTCGCCGGCATCCTCTGCTATGTAAAATATCCGCGTCTGGCAAGACGCATGGTGATCGCCGGATTTGCTTTGCTCTGGCTGGCTTCTACGCCTTTTGTCGCCGAGGGCGCGCTGCATCTGATCGAGTCGGCACCGCTCAAGCAAAATGCACATGGCATGCAAGCCATCGTCATCTTGGGCGGCGGCACTTATTTTCACGCGCCTGAATATGAAGGTCAGGACACCGTCAGTGACGGCACACTGGTGCGATTGCGCTACGGCGCCAGGCTGCAACGGGACTTGCAGCTGCCGGTACTGGTCACAGGCGGAAAACCGCTGGGCAATTCCACTTCCGAAGCGCAACAGATGAAAAACTCGCTCGAGCAGGATTTTGGTGTTCCGGTGCGCTGGACCGAGGATGAATCCGATAATACATTCGAGAACGCGCGCTTTTCTTATCAGACGCTGAGCCAGGCAGGCATCAAAAACATCATACTAATCACCCATGCCTGGCACATGCCCCGCTCCGCAGCGGTATTCCGTCAGGCAGGCTTCGAGGTTATCGAGGCTCCCACAGCCTTCATCACGCGCCACCGGACCGACCTGATGGCTTTTGTGCCGCGCGCGGACGCCTTGCGCGACAGTAAAATATTTATGCATGAAATGATCGGTTTGCTCTGGTATCAGGCAAAATCGCGTATTCACATTTAACAGACTAGTTGAGGACATTATGAAAGCACGCGTCAAATGGGTAGAGCAGGTCTCTTTCTTGGGCGAGACCGAGAGCAATCACGCGGTACTGATGGATGGCGCCCCCGCGGTTGGCGGCCGCAATCTGGGCCCGCGCCCGATGGAGATGCTGCTTTTGGGAGCGGGCGGCTGCACCAGTTTCGATGTGATTTCCATCCTGAAAAAGAGCCGTCAGCAGATTACCGACTGTTACGTCGAGCTCGAAGCAGAACGCGCCGAGACCGACCCCAAGGTGTTCACCAAAATACACATGCATTTCGTGGTAAAGGGACGCGACATCAAGCCGGAGATTGTCGAGAAAGCCATCAAGCTGTCCGCCGAGAAATATTGTTCCGCCTCCATCATGCTGGGCGCGACGGCCGCCATGACGCACGACTTCGAAGTGATACAGGAACAACCCTAACTTCCAACCCGCCATTCCGACATCATGACCCAAGTCTTTCTCTATGACACCACCTTGCGCGATGGCACGCAGCGCGAAGACATCTCGCTCTCGGTCGACGACAAGCTGGTGATCGCAAAGCGCCTTGCCGATTTCGGCTTTCACTACATCGAAGGCGGCTGGCCCGGTTCCAACCCCAAGGATGCGGAATTCTTCGAGCGCGCGGCAAAACTCGATCTGGGCAATACCAAACTCGCAGCCTTTGGTCGCACCAGGCAAAAGAATAAGAGCTGCGAGGAGGATTCCAACCTTGCGGCGCTGCTGGCCGCCAATACGCCGGTGGTAACGATGGTGGGCAAGAGTTCCGACTATCACGTAAGACTGGTGCTGTCGGCTACGCTGGAAGAGAATCTGGCGATGATTTCGGATAGTGTCTCGTATATGAAATCGCATGGTCGCGAAGTGATGTTCGATGCCGAGCATTTTTTCGACGGCTTTCTGGCCAACAAGGACTATGCGCTGGCAACCTTGAAAGCCGCGAGCGATGCGGGTGCCGACTGGCTGGTGCTTTGCGAGACCAACGGCGGCAAGCTGCCCTGGGAGATCGAGGAAATCGTGCGAGAAGTAGTTCAGCATATCAAGACCCCGCTGGGCGTGCATTGCCACAACGACACGGGATGCGGGGTGGCCAATTCGCTGGCTGCCATCAGGGGCGGCTGCACTCAGGTACAGGGCACCATCAACGGCTATGGCGAGCGCGTCGGCAATGCCAATCTCACCACCATCATCCCCAATCTTCAGCTCAAGATGGGAAGGCCGGTGGTCAGCCCCGAGCAGTTGACGGAGCTGACTTCGCTGGCCCAGTACATCGCCGAAGTAGTCAACTTAAAGCACTACAACCACGCGCCCTACATTGGACGCAGCGCCTTCGCACACAAGGGCGGCATCCATGTCGCTGCGATGATGAAAGCCGCCGACACCTATCAGCACATCGACCCTCAACTGGTCGGTAACCAGATGCGCTCGGTGGTCTCGGAACTGTCCGGCCGCGGCAACATCCAGTTTCACGCCAAGGCGCTGGGGATAGATCTCAACAATGAAGATGCGCAGCGTGTGCTCAATCACATCAAGCATCTGGAGCACGAAGGATTCACCTTTGAAGCGGCAGAGGCCAGTGTGGAGCTGATGCTGCATCGGCTGCGCCCCGATTATGCTCATCCGTTCGAGCTGATTGATTATTTCGTGATCACCGAGAAGCGCCAGAGCAGAGGATTGCTTTCAGAAGCGACGGTAAAGGTCAAAGTGAACGGCGAAGTCAAATTCGTCGCGGCCGAAGGAAACGGGCCGGTCAATGCACTCTCGACCGCGCTGCGCAGCGCGCTGGCCGGCGTCTATCCGGTGTTGACCACAGTGCGCCTGATAGACTACAAGGTGCGCATCTTGGACAGCGCCAACGGCACTTCGGCGCAGATTCGCGTGCTGATCACCTTCCAGGGCGGCGGGCATGTGTGGACTACGGTGGGGGCGAGCGCAAACATCATCGAAGCGAGCTGGCGCGCGCTCTCGGACAGTCTGGAATATGCGCTGGTAAAACTCAAAGCGTAATATTTCCGCAATATCGTCTTTTGCCTGCCAGGTTCTACGGCGCAATTGACTGGCGGGCCAATTCCCTGTCCGGCAGTCATTTTTCCGTACACAGGACACGCAGAGAAATCTTTATCCATCGCCGCTGCAGGCTCTGCACTTCCTTTTTCAGGCTCCACACTCCCAAAAACGGGCTCCACACACCCTGCAACGGGCTTCACATAGCCTGCAACAGGCTCTACACACCCGGAAACAGGCTTCACACAGCCTGCAACAGGCTCCACACATCCTGCAACAAGCTCTACACCCCCGGAAACAGGTTCCACACACCCGGAAACAGGCTCTACACACCCGCCAACAGGCTCTGCACACCCGGCAACAGGCTAGTGCCACCCTGAACCGCCCGCAAACTGGACTGCCAGTTGGCCTGAGGGTTTTGCAGCACCTTGCAACTACTACGCCAAGTCTTGCAACTTGCTTGCCACCCCCTATTGCTGCTTCGCAAAACCCTATTGCTACTTCTAAGCTCCCGTAAACCCGAATGCCGGGTCTGTCAGATCAACTGCCGATCACCCGAACCGGACTCAAACACCCCAAAAAGGGCGAGCAGTCCGCCGCAAAACCTGCCGCACATAGGATTGCGCGAATTTAACAGGCATAGCTTTCTTCCCTTCTCAACGCCTGCAATTCCTGGATGACTTTCAAATCCGGCAATTCCAGGTGAGCCAGCTCGTCCTGGAAATCCTTGAGCGATGAAATATTGGTGGAAACCCCCAGATAGTACTGATGTTCGCTGTGATCATTGTTGATCGCGGTGACGGATAACAGCTGAGCGTAGAGTTCGCCGCTCTTGTTGCGGTTCCACATTTCGCCGCTCCAATGCCCGCATTCTTTGAGCGTATCCCACATTTCCCGGTAAAACTCAGGCGGTTGATGCCCGGATTGCAAAAATCTGGGATTTCTGCCTAGCACTTCCGTGCGCTGATAACCGGTCAGATTGGTAAACCCCTTGTTGGCGGCAACGATGCAGCCATTTGAATCGGTCACCACGATGCTCTCACGCGCATTTTCAAACACCGTCGATGACAGGCGCAGATTCGCCTCGAGATTCTTTTGCATTTCGATGTCCACGCAGGAACCGGTATAGCCCAGGAATTCTCCTTTTTCATCGTAGCCCGGCATGCCATTGCAGATGACCCAGCGATAGGCCCCGCTGTGATGTTTTAAACGGCATTCGACCTTAAAGGCCGTGCGCGCAGCCTGATGGCAATTTTTCCTGCAAGCGATCTGATCGTCCGGATGTGCCGCATCCGCACAGATGCCGGCAAATTCTGTCCCGCGACCGGTAAAATCCAGCCAGCCGCGGCTGAACCACGAATCCTGCCTGCCAGGGCTGGTCTTCCAGATCATGATGGGCGCGGCATTGGCAATATTGCGAAAGCGCTGCTCGCTCTCGCGCAAGCGGTTTTCCGCCTGCTTGCGTTCCGAGATGTCGTGAGCGGAAGCGTAAAACAGATCCCGTCCGTCTATCCTGAAACCCTTTACGCTGACCTGCACGCTCAGCAAATGACCATCCCGGTGCACAAAGCTGCTGTCGAATTTTCGGGTCGTTCCCGTCTTTATCAGTTCATCGATGACGGCTTTGACGCTGTGCTGATCGTGACCTGCTTCCCAGTCCCATACTTTCAGGCGTCCCAGCCAGGATTTATCGTAACCGGTCAAGGTCCAGAATGCCTCGTTGGCCTCGATCAGCGTCCCCTCGCTGTCGACTACATGGATGCCGTCGGTTGCGCTGTTCAGTATGGCATCCGCACGTATCTCCCCGACTCTCCTGCTGGCAATGCAGCCTGAGATCAGCATTTTTGATATCAATGCGGATACCGGCAGCGATGCAACCAGTCCGGTAAGCAGATAATCGTATGTGACAGCGCCTTTTAACAGCCACCCCATGCCAGACACGATCATCTCGACCAGCGCAACGGAAAGAATGACCGAAAAAATCACCGGCTGCATGCCGATTAAGCCTTTTAGTGCTTCGGACAGATGTCTTTTCATATTGATCGCCTGCCATGCGTATGTTGATCGGGCAGGGCGGGAATACCCTGCTGGCAGGATATTGACATAGCGCGATCAGGACATCTTTACCGGATTCTTCGCCTGAGGATTATCTGAGCCTGCCGCACCAGTCCTTGGCGAACTGACCCGCGACGCGGCCGCTGCGCGAACCGCGCGAGAGCGACCACTGCAGCGCGGCCCTGCGAACTTCTTCGGTCAGCCCAGAATTCCAGCCGTGATGCTGCAACCAGCGCGCACAGATGTGCAGATATTCATCCTGACTGAACGGATAAAAGGAAATCCACAGGCCGAACCGCTCGGAGAGCGAGACTTTTTCCTCTACGCTTTCGCCTGGGTGGATTTCATCTTCAGCATATTTCGTGGCCAGATTGTCGGACATGTAATCCGGCATCAGATGGCGGCGGTTGGAAGTGGCGTAGATCAGAAGATTGTCAGAGAATGCCACCAGATCGCCGTCCAGCGCGGCTTTGAGGGCCTGATAACCTGCCTCATCCGCGCTGAAGGACAGATCGTCGCAATAGAGGATGAAGCGCTCGTCCCGCCCCTCGACCAGCGCCACGATCAAAGGCAGATCGACCAGTCCCGGTTTATCGATCTGAATCACCCGCAACCCCGCCCCCGAATATTCATTGAGCAGCGCCTTGACTAAAGAAGACTTGCCGGTGCCGCGCGCGCCGGTCAGCAGCACGTTGTTTGCCGTGCCGCCCTTCACAAATTGCAGCGTGTTCTGCTGTATGCGCTTTTTCTGATCGTCTATGCCTAATAAATCGGCAAGCGCGATGCGCTGAAAATTAGCGACCGGTAGCAAGACGCGCCGGGCATGATCCCAACGGTAAGCCGCAGCCCCCCAGTCTGGCGCCTGAATCGCCGCACCCGGCAGCACTAATTCCAGACGGGACAACAGCCCTTCGGCGCGGGATAAAAAACGATCCAGCTTATCCAAGGGTCAGCTGCGGTAGCTGGCGTTGATTTTCACGTAATCGTACGAAAAATCGCAGGTCCACAGGGTCTGGTTGACGGATCCGCGATTCAACACCACGCGGATTGCAATGTCGGACTGAGCCATCACGCGCTGTCCGTCAGCTTCCTGATAGCTGGCAGCTCTGCCGCCGTTTTCGGCAACCAGCACATCGTCAAGATAGAGCGAGAGCGCGGCCACATCCAGATCCTCCACGCCGGCATAGCCGATCGCGGCGAGTATGCGGCCCAGATTCGGGTCAGATGCGAAGAACGCGGTCTTGACCAGCGGCGAATGCGCGATCGCATAGCCGATTTTCTTGCACTCTTCCTCGGAACGTCCACCTTCAATTTTCACGGTGATGAATTTAGTCGCGCCTTCGCCATCGCGCACGATCGCCTGTGCAAGATATATCGCCACTTCGCCTATCACATTCTGCAGGGCGGCGTAAGCTGCGGACTGGGGCGAACTAACTTCCGGCAGCGCACACTTTCCGGTGGAAATCAGCATCAGCGCATCGTTGGTCGAAGTGTCGCCATCGACCGTGATGCAGTTGAAGGAGCGGTTCGCCGCATCGCTGACCAGCTGCTGCAACAACGGCTGACTGATGGCGGCATCGGTGGCGATGTAGCCCAGCATGGTCGCCATGTTGGGATGTATCATCCCCGAACCCTTGGCAATCCCGGTGACCGTGACGGTCACGCCGTCGATCTCGATCTGTTTTGAAATCGCCTTCGCCACGATATCGGTGGTCATGATCGCGCTGGATGCATCGAACCAGTTGTCTTCCGCCATGTTGGTCAGTGCGGCGGGCAGTCCGGCGGCGATCTTGGCCAGCGGCAAAGGCTCCATGATCACCCCGGTGGAAAAGGGCAGTATCTGATCGGACTTGCAGCCTAATAGTCCTGCCAGCGCGGCGCAGGTCGCCCTCGCATCCTGCATGCCCTGCCCGCCGGTTCCGGCATTGGCATTGCCGGTATTGACCACCAGTGCCCGGATAGACTCGGTTGCCGCCAGATGTTCACGCGCCACGATGACCGGCGCTGCGCAAAAACGGTTTTTGGTGAACACACCGGCAACCCTTGCTCCTTCGCAAAGCTCTATCACCAGCAGATCCTTGCGGTTTTCGCGCTTGATGTTCGCCTCGGCGATTCCCAGTTTCACGCCCTTAACGGGCAGCAGTTGTTCCGCTACGGGCGGATTCAGATTAACCGGCATTTATATTTCCCCTAGTAACGACCACCGGTCTTGTAGATGTAATTGGATAATTCCGCAGATTCGATATTCACGCGGCGCACGATGCCGTGCATGTTGCGGATGATGCCGCGCATCACGCGGTATACCAGCATCGGATGTGAGTTGATCAGCGTCTCAAAACGGCTGCGCGCCATGCTCACTACCTTGGTGTCGCCTACCGCATACAAGGTGGCAGTGACCTGAGCGGCTGCCCCTCCGGCAAAAGTGATCATCCCGGCCAGATCGCCGGGTTTGAGCACGTGTATCACGGTCTCTTCCGCACCGCTGGCAACCTTCACCTCGACCTCACCCGAGGCGAGTATGTACAGATTGTCCGGCTGCTCGTCGTTAGGCTGTACGATGATGTCTCCCGCCTTGTATTCCTGGACTTCGAACAAATCGGCCAGAAGCGCCACTTCGGCCTCGCTCAGCTCTTCCGTTACCGGTGAAGTGCGCAACGTATCAATCACTAACGACATAGCATTCTCCCTAGGTTAATTGCCCATGACACTGTTTATACTTCTTGCCGGAACCGCAAGGGCAGGGGTCATTTCGACCGATCTTGCGTCCGTCTCGTACGAAGGGCTGAGCTTCGGCTGACTGTTCCAGCGCCTCTTCGTAATCCGCGTGATGATATTGCACATTTTCAACGGCAGGCGCCGCCTCCACTTGCTCAACCTCGGCTTCGCTGCGCACCTGCACGGTCATCAACACCTGAGTCACCTCGCGTTTGATCACATCCAGCATGTTTGAAAACAGCTCGAAGGCTTCGCGTTTATATTCCTGCTTGGGGTTCTTCTGCGCATAGCCGCGCAGATGGATGCCCTGGCGCAGATGATCGAGCGCGGCCAGATGCTCGCGCCAGTGCACGTCCACGCTTTGCAGCATGATGGCGCGCTCATAATGGTGCATGGTCTCCGCGCCCACCAGTTCGACCTTGGCCTGATAGGAAAGCTGAGCGACTTCCAGCACGCGGGTGCGCAAACCGGCTTCATTCAGATTCTTGTCTTCCTCCAGCCAGTGCGCCAGCGGCAATTCGAGCCTGAATTCGGCAGCCAGTGCATTTTCCAGACCGGCCACATCCCACTGCTCTTCCATGCTGTGCGGCACGATGTACTGGCTGATGGTTTCATCGAGCACGCTCTCGCGCATCCCCTGCACGGTTTCGGTAATATCTTCGCTCTCCAGCAGCTCGTTGCGCTGCTGGTAGATCACCTTGCGCTGGTCGTTGGCCACATCGTCGTAT
>CAYPIG010000016.1:0-44198 GCA_964410705.1 uncultured Gallionella sp. | reverse complement strand
CTATGTGCTGCGCCGGATCATCCGTCGCGCCATCCGTCACGGCTACAAGCTGGGCGCGCGCGAGGCATTCTTCTACAGGATGGTGCCTGATCTGGTCGAACAGATGGGCTCGGCCTATCCTGAACTTGCCCAGGCTCAGGATCGCATCAAAGGCATACTGAAGCAGGAGGAAGAGCGTTTCTTCGCCACCATCGAAAACGGCATGGCGATACTGGAGACGGAACTGGCTGCGATGGAAAAGGGCGCTGCATTTAACGGTGAAACCGCCTTTAAACTGCACGACACCTTCGGCTTTCCCCTCGATCTGACCGCGGACGTATGCCGCGAACACGGCGTGACGGTCGATGTCGCGGCGTTCGATGCGGCGATGGCGCAGCAAAAACAGCAGGCGCGTGCCGCCGGAAAATTCAAGATGGCGGCGAATCTGGAATACGAAGGCCCGATCACTGCATTCCACGGTTACGATACGCTGGAACATGCGGGCAATGTGCTGGCGCTGTACAAGGACGGCGCGCCGGTCAACGAACTGAATGAGGGCGACACCGGTGTGGTGGTGCTGGACGATACGCCTTTTTACGCAGAGTCAGGCGGTCAGGTGGGAGATTCCGGCGAATTAAAGAGTGTGCACGGCATCTTCGCGGTGGAAGACACCCAGAAGATACAGGCATCGGTATTCGGTCATCACGGGGTCTTGAAGACTGGAAAACTGACGGTGGGCAACGGCGTCGCTGCACGCGTGAATATGGCGGCTCGTCATGCTACAGAGCGCAATCATTCTGTCACGCACCTGATGCACAAGGCGTTGCGGGAAGTGCTGGGCGCTCACGTGCAGCAAAAAGGCTCGCAAGTCGATCCTGACAAGACGCGTTTCGATTTTATCCACAGCCAGCCGATGACGGACGCCGAAATCCTGAAGGTCGAATCCCTCGTCAATGCTGAAATCCTCTCAAATGCCGCGACCCAGTCGCGCGTGATGAATATTGCGGATGCGCAGCAGACCGGTGCGATGATGCTGTTCGGCGAGAAGTACGGCAGTGAAGTGCGCGTGCTCAATATCGGTTCCTCCATAGAACTGTGCGGCGGTACGCATGTAAAACGCACAGGCGATATCGGCCTGTTCAAGATTGTGGCGGAGGCCGGTGTGGCGGCCGGTGTGCGACGCGTCGAGGCTGTCACGGGTCAAGGCGCGCTCGATCTGATCCAGATACAACAGCGCCAGTTGCGTGCCGTGGCCGACAGCCTGAAGGCGCAGCCTCATGAGGCCGAAGCGCGCATTTTGCAGCTGCTCGATCATCAGAAGTCGCTGGAAAAAGAACTGGCAACATTGAAATCCAAACTCGCCTCGGCTCAGGGCGATGAGCTGGCCGAACAGGCTCAGGAAATCAATGGCGTGAAGGTGCTGGCAGCGCTCATGGCGGGTGCCGATGCGGCCAGCTTGCGCGAGACTCTGGACAAACTAAAAGACAAACTAAAATCTGCTGCCATCGTGTTAGCCTCGGTGACGGACGGCAAGGTTGCGCTGATCGCAGGCGTCACCGCCGATCAGACCGGCAAAGTAAAGGCAGGCGAGCTGGTCAACATGGTGGCTCAGCAAGTTGGCGGCAAGGGAGGCGGACGTCCCGATATGGCGCAGGCGGGCGGCACTCAGCCGGAACATCTGGCCGAAGCGCTGGCGTCGGTAGCTTCATGGGTGCAGGCTAAGTTGTAAGCCTAGGCTGCCCCCGCCGGGGGCTATTCTTCCTGCTTCATTTTGGCGCGCTGCTCCAGTATGAAAGCCGCCAGCTGTTTGTCGGTATTGAGTATGTGATTGATCAGCCAGCCGTTTAGAAAGCTGAGCAGATCTTCGCGGGAAATCAGTTTTCCGGCACGGATTCCTTCGCGCACGGCAACCACGTTGGCTGAAAATTCCCGGTGCTGACGCTGATGGCTGGCGGCATCCTCTTCTTTGTCCTGGAGGTAGCCGTATTCCTGCATCAGTCCTTCTTCGGTCTCGAAGTGATAGAGTGCGTAACTGAGCAGATCCTGGGTGATCTGCTCCAGTATTGTTGCGTTGATATGACTATCGCTCAGGCGGGTGTTCGCTTCGTTGATGCTGTTCACCAGGATGCGGTGCTGCTCGTCGATTTCCACCACGCCTGTTACCAGTTCATCGTTCCAGACTATCAGTTCATGTCCTGTCATTTTCTCACCGTTAGTTGTGTTTTGGGGCTGTCAGATATTGCTCTGATAATGTGCCGCGCAATTTTTTGAGCAATTCGTCTAATTCGATCTGTAATTCAGACAGGCGGGCCGCTTCTTCGGTCGCCTGCACGGTATCCCCGCTGCATTGAAACTCGCATAATCTCAGCGCGGACTGATGCACCCGTTGATGCACGGGGTCTATGGAGCGAAACCAGTCCTCATTGCCAAACTGGCGCATCCCCTGACCGTGATACCAGTGTCCCAGACGGCATCGATGAGTGTCCAGAAAAACGGCGGGATCTGCCGTCTCCTGAGTGTTGCAATGGCTCCTGACCATCTCCTTGATCCAGTGATGGTGGTTGTTTTCGGCCAGCAGAAGTTCAAAATAGCTGCGCGAAGGCGTTTGCGCAAGCGGCAGTTGCCACAAGGGATCGGGAACAAATTCCGCCAGCCAGGCGGGGAATTTTTCTGCCGGCATGGGGCGGGCAAATACATAGCCTTGCATGATGTCGCAGCCCAGATCCATCAGCATCAGAATATGGTCTATCGTTTCCACGCCTTCTGCGACGACCTTGTGTCTGAAAGAAGAGCCCAGTCCGATCACGCCGCTGACGATCGCCAGATCTTCCTGATTGTTGAGCATACCCAGCACGAAGCTCTGGTCGATCTTGAGTTCGTCGACATGCAGATGCTTTAAGTGAGACAGGGAAGAAAAGCCGGTGCCGAAATCGTCGATGGCGAACTGTACGCCTAAAGCGCGACATTGCCTTATCGTCTGCGAAACCAGGTTGATGTCTTCGAGTGCGGCTGTTTCGACGATCTCTATCATCAGGCGGTGGACGATGTCGCTGCCGTAATCGGCTAGCAGTTCTTTCAGACGCTGCGGGAAGTTGCTCTGATGCAGCTGGCGCGCCGCGATGTTGATCGAGAGTAGCTGCTCGATTCCCTGCTCGTGCCATTTTGTCAGCTGAGCTAATGCTTCGAGTATCACCCATTCTCCCATTGCGATGATCAGATCGTCGTGTTCGAGCAACGGGATGAATTCGGAAGGGGATAACAGTCCCAGTACAGGATGTTCCCAGCGTATCAGCGCTTCCACACCGCAGACTCTACCCTTTCGGCAATCGATCTGAGGCTGGTAATACAGTTTGAATTGCCCTTTTTCCAGCCCGTCACGGATCTTTTTGAGGATGGCCTGATTGGACAGCTGCTGATTGTGCTGCACCGGATTGAACAGACGGTAGCAGTTTTTGCCCGCCTGCTTGGCTTCATACATCGATTGATCAGCGTGGCGCAGCAGCAGATCGGGCGTTTCTCCGTCGTAGGGAAATATCGTCGCTCCTATGCTGGCGGTGACGTGAGCGATTTTTCCGTTGATCTGATAGGGGGCGGCCAGTGCGGCAATGATGCGGTTGAGCGACTGTTCGCACTCGCTGATTTTCCTGAAGTCTCCGAGTATCAGGGAAAATTCGTCGCCGCCGAATCGGGAGGCGGTATCGGACTGACGCAGACACTCCTGCAAACGCCTCGCCACCTCGATCAGCAGGATGTCCCCGGACTTGTGTCCCAACTGGTCATTGACCTGCTTGAATCCGTCCAGATCTATCATGCAGATCGCGACCAGTTCGCCGGTCCGTTTGGCATGCGCCAGATGCTGGATCATGCGGTCGGCCATCAGTCTGCGGTTGGCCAGTCCCGTGAGCGGGTCGTAAAAAGCCAGATAGCGGATTTCCTCTTCCGCTTTTTTGCGTTCGGTGATGTCGAGATTAAAGCCCTGGAAATAGCGAAACACGCCCTGATCGTCGAATACCGGCACGGCGTGGCAGTAAAAATCCCGGTATACGCCGTCGTGCCGCCTCAGTCTGAAATAGTTGTCGTGTTCGGTCTTGGTATCCCAGTTATCCATCCATACTTCGACTGATTTTTTAAGATCATCCGGGTGGACGGCCGATGTCCACTTTTCTATGTTCATCGGCTCATCGGGGTTTTGCCCGGTATAGTCGAACCACTGCTGATTGACATAGGTGTAACGGTCGCCGTCAAATGCCCACAAGTGCATCTTGTTGCCGTTCAGTATGGTGGCCAGCCTTCTTTCGGTTTCGGTGAGCCTGGCGGTTCTTTCGGCTACCAGTTCATCTAGATGCGCGCGCAGCCGCCCCAGTTCCAGATGGGTGCGCACGCGAGCCAGCAGTTCATCCCTCTGGAAGGGCTTGGTGACAAAGTCAACGGCGCCGATTTCAAAGCCGCGCACCTTCTCTTCGGTGTCTGAGGCTGCGCTGACGAAGATGACCGGAATATCGCGTGTTGCGGACAAAGCCTTCAGGCGGCGGCATACCTCATAGCCATCCATGACCGGCATGCGCACATCGAGCAGGATCAGATCGGGCGCCTCGCTTTGCGCCGCTTTCAAAGCCAACTCCCCGCTGGTGGTGGGACGTACCTCATAACCTTCCGATTTGAGGAGATCCGCCAGCAGTTTCAACGAGGCGGGTGTATCGTCAACGATGAGTATTTTGCTTGCCATGATCAGTCCGATATTAGCAGATTAAGAATGGCGGGATAGTCAAAATTATCGGCAAGATTGCGCAGTACCTTGTGTAATTTGCAGTCGTAATTCTCGACTTTTGCAAGCGCAACGTTGATCGATTCTTCCTTGAGGCTCTCCAGCGCATTTTTAAGTTCGGTGTGCAGCTCTGCCGGGAGCACCGCCAGCATCTCCCGGGTCAGCGTTTTTTCAGGGGCAACCGGAGTGTCGCTGTAGACATACTGCACGCCCAGCTGTTTGTTCAGCGCGTTGTAAATTTCGCTGAACCGGTAGGGCTTGCGCACAAATTCATCCATGCCGACTGCTAGGATTTCGTCGCGTTGCTGCATTAAGTCGGAAGCGGTCACCGCAAAGATCTTGACGTCGAGGCCTCCCGTCAGTTTGCGTATGATTTTTGTCGATTCCATGCCATCCATTACCGGCATGCGTCTAACCATCCAGATCAAATCAGGATGCCAGCTCTGGAACAGCGCGACACCTGCTTCGCCATTTTCGGCAATTTTGACCTCGAAACCGATGCGTTCCATCAGTTGGCTGAGCAACAGCTGGTTTTCCAGCTGATCCTCGACGATCAGGATGCGGTAAATGCGCTGGCCTTGTGCCAGTCCGGTCACCTCACCTTTCTCTTCTCGGACGGTTTCGGGAACTTCGGTGTGTCTGGCCTCACTGAGGGCCAGATCGACGCGGAATAGCGAACCCTTGCCCGGCGTGCTCTCAACGGTGATATTTCCCCCCATGAGCTGAACCAGTTGATGGGTGATCGCAAGGCCCAGCCCGGTTCCCTTGTTTTTCCCCGCCTGCTTACCCAACTGCACGAAGGGTTGGAACAGCTTCTTCTGATCATCGCTGCTGATGCCTCTACCCGAGTCTTCGACTTCCACGATCAGGTGAGAATGACTGTTTTGCCGTGTTCCCAGCCTTACCGTCACGCCGCCTTGATCGGTGAATTTGACGGCGTTGCCGACCAGGTTGATCAGTATCTGCCGCAAACGCACTTCGTCGCCGTTGATGTAGCGCGGAAATTCAGAAGTCTGATCTAGCAGCAGTTGCAGTCCTTTTTCGCGTGCGCGAATTTCCATCATGTCTACTATTTCGCGTACCAGTGCGCCCAGATCGAAAGGGGCATTTTCAATCTGTATCCGACCGGCCTCTATCTTGGCCATCTCCAGTATGTCGTTGATCAGCGTCAGCAGGTGATTGCCGCTGCGGTTGATGATGGAAAGGTTGCTGATCTGAGTTTCTGTCAGCGCCGTATCCTGACGCATCAGGCTGGAAAAGCCCAGGATGGCGTTGAGCGGCGTGCGCAGTTCGTGACTCATGTTGGCAAGAAAGGAACTCTTGGCCTTGTTGGCCGCTTCCGCAGCATCGCGCGAACTCAGTATCTCGGCTTCGGCTTTTTTTCGCAGCGTGATGTCGGTGATGAAGCTGATGAAACGAGGCGGCAGCTCATCATTGGGCGGCAGATAGTAGAAAGACACTTCGATGGGGACGATGTGCCCGTCTTTGTGGCGCTGGCGGGTCTGAATTACTCCAGCGCCCATTTCGCGCAGCGGCAGGGTGCGGGTGCGGAAATTATCGAAGGTGAAATCGGGATCGAGATCCTGCACGCCCAGATTCCCCAGCTCCTGCCGACTGTAGCCTAACATGCTGGCGGCATAGTCGTTGACATGGAGAAACCGGCCCGTATCGGCATTGATCCAGTGTATGCCTATCCCCGCCCTGTCCATCGCCGAAGTGGTTTCGGTCAGCGAGCGGTTGCTGATTTCAAGTTGTTGCGTGCGGGCGTGAACCTCCTCTTCGAGGTGATCCTTGTAGCGCGTCAGTTCGGTCTGGTCGCGTTTGCGCGCCGCGATGTAGGTTGCCAAAGATATGCCGGTACCCGACAGGCAGATCATGTAAAAGTAATAGTTGGCAAGCTGAGTTTTGGCGATGTCGTTGGAAAAAAAACCCAGCCCCAGTTGCGCGCCTATCAGACCCTGGATGGCGGTGATCATGAGGATCAGCACGGCGCCATGCAACTCGAGTCTGACAGCCGCCCAGGTGATCAGCAAGAACATCCAGTAACCGCGGGCTATCTGCCCCAGAGAGTCGTGCAGCCAGTCGAGAAATATCACCTGCCCGACCAGAAATGTCAGGCCGATGATCAGCAGGGTTTCCGCCGCCCTCTGAGGCAGCATCCATTCGCGGGGAAGTTGGCGCCAGACCAGCAGCAGCGGCATCATCAGCATAATGCCCAGTGAGTTGCCTGCCAGGCGTTGATAAAACGAGCGGACGGTATGTTCGCTAATCAGGCTCTGCACCTGGGCCAGCGAAGCGATCATCAGTCCCGTGAACAGGGCCAGTACGATAATCCGCAAAAAATCGCCGACGCTGTATAGCCTCGCATCGAAATTTCCTTCACGCTTGAGCAAAAAAATGCTCAGGTAAGCGGCGAAGGTATGGCGAATTGCGTTGTGAATTGAAAAATCGAAAGAAAAGCCGGTCAGCCAGTTGCCCAGCAGCGCGCCGGTAAATAGGGCAGGCAGATACCGATTGCCGCCTTCGAGCAGAACGGTCAGAGCAATACCCGATGCCAGCCACAAAAAACTCACCGCACCGTGGCTGGTAAACAAAAAATCGCAGAGTTCGGCCAGCAGCACATAGGCTGTCACCAGTCCTGCCTGTTTTAAAGCTGTTTCAACACGATTAGTCATACACTATCGATTGCTGACGCTGATGTTAGCGATTCTACGCCTGTCAAACATAAGTTGGTTGAAATTATGAAGGTAAGTCAGGCAGCTCCAGATGGGGCGCTGCGCGCTGCAACAGGTTGAAAAAATCGGACTGGATGCGAGCCAGCGCCTGTTGCGTATCGGCTTCAAAGCGCAGCACGATGGCGGGTGTGGTGTTAGAAGGGCGCATCAGACCGAAGCCGTCCTCATATTCCACCCGCAAGCCATCCAGGGTGATGATTTCAATTGCACCGTTAAACTCAGCTTCACGCTTTAATTTTTCCAGCAGTGCGTGGTTTTCGCCTTCTTGAGTCTGAATGTGGATCTCGGGGGTGGACAGCGCATCCGGCAGTGCATTGAGTACCCCGCTGGGATTTTCGTGTCGGCTCAATATTTCCAGCAGGCGCGCGCCGCCGTACAGCCCGTCATCAAATCCGTACCAGCGTTCGGCAAAAAACAAATGCCCCGTCATCTCGCCGCCCAGCAGTGCGCCGGTTTCTTTCATCTTGGCCTTGATCAGCGAGTGTCCGGTCTTCCATATCACCGGTACTCCCCCGTGTTGCCGGACCCAGCCAAACAGCAGTCGTGTGGACTTGATGTCGAAGATGACGGTGGCGCCCGGATTGCGGCTCAGCATGTCCTGGGCGAACAGCATCTGCAGGCGGTCCGAATAGATGATGTTGCCTTCTTTGCTGACCACACCCAGGCGGTCGCCATCGCCGTCGAAGGCCAGCCCCAGTTCGCTGCCGTTTTCTTTGACGGCCAGGATCAGATCCTGCAGGTTTTTCGGATCAGACGGGTCGGGATGATGATGGGGAAAGTTGCCGTCCACCTCGCAGTAGAGCTCTTCAACGGTGCAACCCAGCTGCCGGTAGAGTTTTGCGACGTAGGCCCCCGCCACTCCGTTGCCGCAATCGACGGTGATCTTCATCGGGCGGCTAAGTTTTACGTCCGAGACGATGCGCTCAAGATAGGCGGCCCAGATGTCCTGCTGAAGATAATCGCCCTGACCTGAGCTCAACTCACCCTGTTCGATGCGGTATCGCAGCGCCTGTATTGCTTCGCCGTGCAGCGTCTCGCCGCCCAGCACGATCTTGATGCCGTTGTATTCCGGCGGATTGTGACTGCCGGTGAGTATCGCCGCCGAGCCGGTGTTCAGGTGAAAGGCCGCGAAATAGGCCATGGGTGTTGCCACGCAGCCTATGTCGATCACATCGATTCCGCTTTTTTGTATGCCGCGGGCAAGCGCCGCGATCAGTTCGGGGCCGGAAAGCCGTCCATCGCGGCCGATGGCGATGGTCTTTTGCCCTCTTGCCACGGCTTCCGAGCCTATGGCGTGTCCTATGGCTTCGACAAATACAGGCGTGAGTGTTTTTCCGACGATGCCGCGTATGTCATAGGCCTTGAATATCGATTTCGGCAACTCCTGCATGGCATGGCTTTCTGTAACAGAGGGCGGTGACAGGCGCGTCAACCTAGGATCTGATTGTACTTCTCTGTTGAAGTTATGGAAGGTGTAACGGCAAAAAATCGCTCCTGTTGCGATTAATAGGATAGCGGCAATCGGATGCCCGTGGTTTAGCTACTGTGTTCTACCAGCGGGAGTATTTTTTTCCAGACAAGTTCCGGGGTGAGCTGATTCATGCAGTTAAAATGCCCCAGCGGGCACTCTCTTTTGAAGCAGGGGCTGCACTTGAGATCCAGTCTCGCAACCTGTGCGGCAGGGGATAGCGGCGGGGTAAACTCCGGGCTGCTGGAGCCGAACACCGCGATCAGCGGGCGATCCTGCGCGGCGGCCAGATGCATCAGGCCAGAATCGTTGCTGATCACGAGATCGGCGCAGGATAGCAGCGCGATGGCGTCGATCAGGCTGGTGCTGCCGCACAGGTTGCGCGCCGTTTTGTTGCCGAGTGCCACGATTTTTTCTGCGACCTCACGGTCCTTGTTCGAGCCGATCAGCCATACGGCAAAGCCGCGCTCGTGCAAACGCTGGGCGGTTTCGGCAAAATAAGCCACCGGCCAGCGTTTGGCCGGACCATATTCGGCTCCCGGGCAGAATACCGCGACAGGCTGAGTCAGGGTGAGTTCCAGTTTTTTCAGCGTCGCATCGCGTTGTGCAATCGAGACGGAAAGTTCAGGGTTGGCAAGCGGTCGAGGGATGACGCCTTCCCGCTCTTCGGCCAGATAGGCGAAGCGTTCCACCATCAGCGGCAGCGCCTTCTTGTCCAGACGCCTGGCGTCGTTGAGCAGGCCGTAGCGCATCTCACCGACAAAACCGGTGCGTCGCGGGATATTCGCGAAGAACGGCACTAGGGCGGATTTGAGCGAATTGGGCAGCACGATCGCCTGATCGTACCGCTCGTTTTGCAACTTGACGCCCAGTGCGCGGCGTCCCTTTAAATTGAGTTCGCCGTGAGGGAAGGGATTGACGATGGCCTGATTGACTTCCGGCAGGGCGTGCAGCAGTCCGGCTGTCCATGAAGGCGCCAGCACATCGATCCGGCAGTCCGGGTGGCGCTGTTTCAGGCGCATCAGCATAGGCTGCATTAGCATGCAATCGCCCACCCAGCTGGGGCCGATGACCAGTATTTTTTGCATGCCGATTTAACGCCAAGCCTAAATTCGGCCTAGTGATGTCCTTTGGGCAATTCGCCTTTGAATTTATAAACCGTGCCGCAATAGGGGCAGTGAGCCTCTCCATGTGCATCGAGGGCCAGCGCGACCTTGGGGTGTGCATTCCACAGCGTCGCAGTCGGCATAGGGCAGGTCAGCGGCAGATCGTGTTCGTCGATTTCTATGGGTTTGCTCACGGTATTGCTCCTTAAAACGGGCATGGTAGCTGCCCTTAACTAAATTCCATCATGCCCGTTTCCCTCACCCCGCCCTCTCCCGTACACGGGCGAGGGGGGCAAGGATACGCTGCGCGGTTGTTATACGTAATCCAGCCAGTCGGTGTGATTCGGATGTTTGCCTGCCACGCAATCGAAGAAGGCCTGCTGCAGTCTGGTGGTGATAGGGCCGCGGCATCCGGCGCCGATCTGGCGCTGATCCAGTTCGCGTATAGGCGTGACTTCGGCGGCCGTGCCGGTGAAGAAGGCTTCTTCGGCGCAGTAGATCTCGTCGCGGGTGATGCGCTTTTCGATCACTTCTATGCCCATCTCTTTGGCCAGCGTGATCACAGAGTCGCGCGTGATGCCTTCCAGGCAGGAAGTCAGGTCCGGCGTATAAAGCTTGCCCTTCTTGACAATGAAGATGTTTTCTCCTGCGCCTTCGGCCACATAGCCGTCCACGTCCAGCAGCAGCGCCTCGTCGTAGTTATCGTTGGCAACTTCCTGATGCGCCAGGATGGAATTGGCGTAAGTGGTGACCGATTTTGCGCGGCACATGTTCACGTTGACATGGTGACGGGTAAAGCTCGATGTCTTGACGCGGATGCCTTTTTGCATGCCTTCGTCGCCAAGATAAGCGCCCCAGGGCCAGGCGGCAACTGCCACATGGGTGGACAGGGTCTTGGCGGCGATGCCCATCGCCTCCGAACCGTAGAAGCAGATCGGACGGATGTAGCAGGATTCGAGCTTGTTGGCGCGCACCACCGCACGGTGCGCCTCCATGACGGTTTCCATGTCGAACGGCATCTTCATCTGGAAGATTTTTGCCGAATTGAACAGGCGCTCGGTGTGCTCGCGCAGTCTGAAAATCGCCGTGCCGTTGGCGGCCTTGTAGGCGCGCACACCCTCAAATACGCCCATGCCGTAGTGCAGGGTGTGGGTCAGCACATGGGTGGTAGCATCGCGCCAGGGCACGAGCTTGCCATCGTGCCAGATAAAACCGTCGCGGTCGGACATGGACATATTCGAATTCCTCAGTGGGTCAGTAACAAAGGACAGATTCTAGCAGCCCGCCGGAATTTTTGCATGCGGCGAATTTCTCACGGCGAGGGAGGGTTGGATCAAAGCGGGGCAGAGTTGCAGGGGATTTATAAGGCCGGTTAAGTCAAAAACCGGCCTTTCAAGAGGTGCTATGGTCAGCCGAACTTGCCGGTGTCGACATACTCGGAAGAGATCAGTGCCCACCAGTCTGAGGCGAGCCCGCGCAGCACATAATCATAGGGCAGCCAGCCGTAACCGGCATCGCCCCAGCCGGTTCCCCACGAATTGCGGATCAAGAGTGCGCCGGTGGTCGTCACTGCCCCGGTGTTGCTGTTGGTGATCTTAAGGTTGTCGTTGTAACCGACCGCCATCACCGCGTGTCCGCCGACCACTCTTTCGCCGGCCGTAGGGTAAGGAATGGCGCCCTTGTTGGCGGCGCTGGCCTGAGTGTAGGAGTTGTAGACGGTAAAACCGAACATGGCGGGCAGTCCCGATGCCAGATTGGTTTTAATGGTGTTGAGCAAGGCAGCGGCAGTCGAGCCTGCCGGGTCGAGCCGGTAATAGTTGAGCGCTTGATAGTTCTGGCCGAAGGAATAGAGAAAAGCGCTCGGTTCAATATCGTATTTTGAGACTATGTAGGGCCAGTAGCTCTCCGGCGGTACACCGAACAGCACCAGGGATTCCATGGTGCTGCGCAAAAAAGCGCCGGTATCACCTGTCCAGTTCAGCAGATCCCGGGTGGTCTTGTACAGGAACAGCCTGGATGCGTCGATGTGGCGGCCATAGGCGCGGCGTTCGTAATATTCGAGCATGCCGACACCGGCATTGGCCGTGCAGGAGCCCAGATTAAGCTGGTTTTCGATGGGAGAGCACCAGGCGCGCAAATCCACGCTGGTCGCAAGCTCAACCGCACGTTCTTGTCTGGCTCTGTGCACCCGGGCGAGCAGGTGTTTGACTTTTTCGTGTTCGGGGTTGTAATCCTGAATGCTGGGGTAATCGCGCAGCCAGCCAAAGTTCGGAACGGATTCGGACATGTTGAGAGCTCCTTAAAGAGTTAATCGAAGATTCGATGGCTATCATCAAACCGTCCTCAGATTAAGGCGCTAAACGCCGCTAGACAATATGCATAAATGCCTATGTATTCCGTATGTTAGGAATGATTGTGAGCGTATTCGGTTGTCAGCCGCACGGCAAAGTCGCTAAGGATGCGCCTTTTCAGACCGTGCGTTTGATGACGGCGCTAAACAAAGTAGTGCAGGCGGCGGCCAGAAGGCCCGTTGCCAGTATGAGCGGTACGCTGCCCGAGAAGTGAAACAGTTCCCGCAGTACCGGGACGCTGAGCGTCAATGCCAGCCCCGAGCCTGTGCCCAGCAATATCCAGCGCAGGGCAGGGTTTTTCTGCGCGGTGGCAGGGGCGCGGTTGACCAGTACCAGCGAGATATTGCCCGCTACCATCGCCGTGAATACCAGGGCGCGCACGGTGTTTTCATCAAAGCCGGACAATATTCCCCAGAAGAATATGCCAGCGGCAACCAGCAATGCGACTATGCCCTGCCACAGGCTGACCGCAAGTTTTCTTCCGCCGAACAGCGCCTCATCCGCCGCTCTGGGGGGGCGTTGCATGACGTTGGCTTCTTCGGCTTCGGCTTCGAAAAAGACGGAGCAGGCGGGGCCTATGATCAGTTCCAGAAACATGATGTGAGCGGGCATCAAGAGCAGCGGCTCTCCCATCAGGACAGGCAGCATCGCCATGCCGACGATGGGGATGTGCACGGAAATCGTGTAGCTCATCGCACGGCGCAGGTTGTCATAGATGCGGCGTCCCAGTCGCACGCTGGCAACCAGCGAGGCGAAGTCATCGTTAAGCAGCACCAGAGCGGACGCTTCGCGCGCCACATCGGTGCCACGTTGTCCCATCGCCACGCCGATATGTGCGGCTTTCAATGCGGGCGCATCGTTCACGCCGTCTCCCGTCATCGCGACGATCTCACCGTTGGTCTTGAAGGCTTGTACCAGACGCAATTTCTGTTGCGGCACGATGCGCGCGAATACCTGTATGCCCTGCAGCCTCTCGCACAGCTCCTGATCGGACAGCGCATTCATTTCTGAACCCGTCAGCACCCGCTCAGCAGCAAGTCCCAACTCATTTGCGATAGCCTGTGCGGTGCGCGCATGGTCGCCCGTAATCATGACCACGCGGATGCCGGCTTCAGCGCACTGGCGGATGGCGCTTTTTACAGCGGGACGCAGCGGGTCGTGCAGACCCAGCAATCCGACGAAGGAAAATTCGATGTCGTGTTGACATGCGGGCCAGCTGTTGGTCGGTGCAAGACTCGCGCGTGCCACCCCCAACACGCGCAGGCCTTCATCGGCCATGGCGGCTGCGACATTTTCGATCTGTAGCGCTTCATCCCGCGGTATGTGGCACAGGTCGATGATGGCTTCCGGTGCGCCCTTGGCCGCCACCAGATGGTGCGGCTGATCCTTGTCCTGCCAGACATGCGACATGGCCAGCATATCGGGCGACAGGCTGTATTCGTGGACGATTTCCCATTCGGCATGCAGGTGTTCGCTGCCTGCCAGGGTGCGGTTTCCCAGCTCATGCAACGCGCGCTCCATCGGATCGAACGGATCCTTTTCACTGGCCAGAATGCCGTATTCCACCAGTTCATGCCAAGGTTCGGGCAGCTCATCCAGATCGTGCAGCATCTGGCCGTTGCAATACAGCTTTTTGATCACCATGCGGTTTTCGGTCAGCGTGCCGGTCTTGTCGGTGCATAGCACGGTCGCAGCGCCCAGCGTCTCGACCGCATCGAGCCTGCGGGTCAATACGTTGTGGCGCGAGATGCGCCAGGCGCCCAGCGACATGAAGATGGACAGGATTACGGGAAATTCTTCGGGCAGGGCAGACATCGCAAGGCTGATGCCGGCCAGCAGCGCATCCAGCCAGTGACCGCGCGTGTATCCGTACAGCAGCACCAGTACCGCGCAAAATGCAATGGCGATGAAGGCCAGGCGGCGCACCAGATGTGCGGTCTGGGTGCGCAAGGGAGAAGCGCCGGACTCGGCGTGTTCCAGCGATTTGCCGATTTTTCCGATCGCACTGGCACCTCCCGTGGCGGTGACCCGACTGATGCCGGAACCTTGTACCAGCACCGTGCCGGCATAGACAAAAGGCTGATCGTCTCCCCCGGGTTCCTGCGCCGCCCCTGAACCTGCGCGCTTGCGAACCGGAACGGATTCTCCCGTCAGCATGGATTCGTCGGCAAACAGGTCGTTGCAGTCGAGCAATACGGCATCTGCCGCGACGCGATCTCCTTCGGTGAGCAGCATCAAGTCGCCCGGTACGACTTCTCGTCCGGCGATGCGCTGTGATTTACCGTCGCGCATGACGCGCGCCCTCGGGCTGGAAAGATCGCGCAAGGCTTCCAGGACCCGCTCGCTTTTTTGCGCCTGAAAAGCCGTCATCGCGATGATGATGAGGACAAAACCCAGCAGCATCAGTGCATCGGTCACATCGCCCAGCAACAGATAGATGATGCCGGCTGCAATCAGCAGCATGAACATCGGTTCCTGTAACGACTCCAGCGCTATGGTAGAAAATCGCCGCTGTTTTGGCGGCATCAGCTCATTGTAGCCGTGCTCGCTCAGAAGCTGCCGTGCCTGCTCGCTGCTAAGACCCTGCAGTTGTGTGTCGCTCATTGCGGATTCCTCCTGTATCAGGAGCATAACGCGATCAGGTAAGTTAGGCAAAACAAGAAAATTCAGCTCAAATCTTCGACTCGCAATTATAATTGCGGAACTTTTTCGGATAAGCGTTATCCGACCAACTTTGCAAAATATTTTAGGGGAAACTTTATGACGCACTACAGCAATCGCATGGTTCTTGTACACTGGCTGACTCTGGCTATGCTGGTCGCAGCCTGGTTTTTGGGCGAGGAGCTGGCAGAAGCGACCGATGAGAGCCATGCGACTTTAGCCGCATACATGGTGCACGGACTGGCAGGGGCTGCGGTGATGCTGCTGACAGTGGCGCGTCTGTTGTTCCGCAGCAAGGATGGCGTTCCTCCCCCGATAGGCGATACGCCCATGGATAAACTGGCCAAGGGCATCCATCATCTGCTGTACACCTTGTTGTTCGTTCTGCCGGTGAGTGGTGTAATGACGGTGTTTACCAGCGATGCGGGAAAAGCCCTGCTGTCGGGAGACGAGAGTCTGCTGCCCAAGGATGGCGGTTATGAACATGTGTTCGCGCACGAAATGCACGAAGTGATGGTGACCGCGCTGATCCTGGTAGTCCTGCTGCATGTGCTGGGTGCGCTCAAGCATCAGTTTATCGCGAAAGACGGACTGATGGAACGCATGCTGCCGCGTCAGAAATAACTTCAGGCAGAGTTTAAAAAGGGCACTTTGGTGCCCTTTTTTATTGGGGGTATGTGAAGCGCACCGAGTTTGGGGGCTGCCGATGGTCAGAAAGACTAAAAACCTCTATCATCGAGCGGATTTCGCGTATTGATGCGCAAGTTATAAACGAAGAGGATGTTCGATGAACCAAAAACCGGGATTACTGCTCGTTGAAGACGATGATTTTGCCGCCGTATTCACTGCCGAAGTGCTTTGCCCGGAATACGATGTAAGGCACGCGGAAAACGGAGAGGCCGCGCTTCAGCTGATTTCTGAAAGCCGCCCCGATCTGGTGCTGCTCGACGTCGACATGCCGGGCATGTCGGGTTATGAGTTGTGCCGCACGCTGCGTGCAAAGTATGCCGACGATGATCTGCCGATTATCTTCTTGTCGGGCAAGACCAGCGAGAAGGAGCGCCTTGCCGGATATGAGGCCGGTGGCGACGAATACCTGACCAAACCGGTATCCGCCGACGAGCTGCACACCAAGATCAAACTGGAACTTGCGCGTTATACCGAGCGCAAAAAACTGAAGGCGGACTTGTCCAATGCCTTTTCCACCGCCATGACGGCGATGTCCAGTTCGGCGGAAATCGGCGCCGTGCTCCAGTTCATGCGCACCAGTTTTTCCTGTCCGGATTATCAGTCGCTGTGCCGCGAGGTGTTAAATACCCTGGCGTCCTACGGCCTGGAGGCGAGCGTGCAGATACGCGGACAGCAGCCGGAAATATCCCTGTCGGCCAACGGGCCCTGCTCCCCTCTGGAAGAGTCTGTGCTCAGGAATATGTCCAAGCAGGGGCGGATTTTCGAGTTCGGTCAGCGCACCTCCTGCAGCTACGAGCACATCACCATCATCGTCAAAAACAGCGATCTGAACGATCCTGAACGACACGGGCGCATGAAGGATAACCTGGCTTGGCTTGCGGAAGGTGCCGATGCGCGCGTCTGTTCGCTGGATATCGGCGCCAAGCTGGCAAGCCAGAATGTCGCCATCAAACAGCTGCTCAGCAACACCAGCAGTGCACTGCAGAATATAGAGCAGCGTCACCGCAGCCACGGCGACAAAAGCCGGGATATTTTTGAAAACTTACAGAAAAAATTCGATCGCTCCGTGATCACCCTGGGGATCACTCATTCTCAGGAAGACGAACTGGCGACCATGTTGAGCGTGGCGTTGAAACAGGCTCAGGGCTTGTACGACGAAGGGCTGGAGACGGGTATGCACATGGAGCGGATATTGGCACAGCTGGGCGATGCCGGAAAGCAGGCTTAAGCTTTTTTGGCCGAAAAAATCATGATGCAAAAAACCCGGCTGTTGCTGATCGATGACGCGAAACTTGCGCAGGCAATTTTCACGCAGACCTTCGCGACGGATCGGATCGAGGTGATCTGTTGCGATACGGGTTCGGACGCGCTCTTACAGCTGGCCCGTCAGTCTGTCGCCTTTATCGGGGTTTCCACCAATCTGCCGGACGGCTCCGGCGTAGACTGGGTGCGTAAAATCCGCCGTCTGCCTGGCTGCGATTATCTGCCCGTAGCGCTGATGACCTCCGATGTCACGGATGCCTTGCAGGAAGCGGCATTTGATGCGGGCGTTACCGAGATTTTTTGCAAACAGGATGTGCGCCAACTGGAGAGTTTTGTCGAGCGGCTGATAGAGCAGGCCTGCCCGATCGATGCGCATATTCTGTATGTGGAGGATTCCGTATCCCAGGCCAAACTGGTGCTGGCGCAACTGGCCGGGCGCGGCATCCGGACGGACTGGTATCCTTCGGCAGAAGAGGCTCTGGCTGCGATCGAAAAAAACCGCTACGACCTGGTGCTGACGGACATCAGTCTGGGCGGCGGCATGGACGGCATGCCGTTTTCAAGGCGCATACGCAGGCTGGAGGGCGAAAAGGCGAAAATTCCGATACTGGCGATGACGGCCAACGACGATGCGGCGCAACGCATAGGGCTGTACGGCATTGGTATCGACGATTATCTGGTCAAGCCGGTGATCGAAGAGGAACTGATGGTGCGCATACGCCGTCTGGTCGAGCGTCAGCGCCTGATATGCCAGGTTCTGGAACACGAAAAAGCGCTGGAGATACAGGTCAGGGAGCGCACCGAGCAGTATCAGCGCGCTCAGGATCAGCTGCTGGTTTCCTCAATAGCGATGCAGGAGCTGCTCGACTCGATGGCAGAGGGCGCTTATGGACTCGATTCCGAAGGCCGGTGCACCTTCGTCAATCTGGCTTTTCTGACGATACTGGGCTATCCGAGTGCGGATGCGCTGCTGGGGCGGCATCTGCACGAGCTGATACATCACACTCGTGCGGATGGTACACCCTATCCTGCCGCAGAGTGCAGGGTGAGGGTCAGTCAGGAGCTGGACAGGGCTATCGTGGTCGACGACGAGGTGTTCTGGCGCAAGGATGGCGTTGCCATTCCGGTGGAGTACCGTTCGAATCCCATCATAAAACACGGTCGCACCGTAGGGTCTATTACCACCTTCGTCGATATTACGGCGCGCAGGAAGCAGGAGGCATCGCTGCGCGACAGCGAAAAAAATGCCCGCCTAGTGGCGCATGAACTCAGGCTGCAGAAATTTGCACTCGATCAGCATGCCATCGTGGCGACCACCGATATAACGGGACGGATCACCTACGTCAATGAAAAATTCTGCGTGATCAGCGGTTATTCGCGCGACGAGCTTCTGGGGCAGGACCATGTCTTGCTCAACTCGGGATTTCACGAGCATGGATTTTTCAAACAGATGTACCGCACCATCGCGGGCGGCAGCGTCTGGACGGGGGATGTGTGCAACCGCAGGAAGGACGGCACCTTGTACTGGGTATCGACCACGGTCGTGCCGGACATCGGAGAGGACGGCAAGCCGCGCCAATATGTGGCGATCCGCGCCGATATCACCCGGCGCAAGCAAGGCGAGCTGGAGCTGGAGCGTTACCGGGAAAATCTAGAAACGCTGGTCATGCAGCAGACATCGAGACTGGTCGAAAAAGAAACGCGGCTGCGCACCATCTTTAAAACCATGCAGGATCTGATCTGGCTCAAAGACAGGGACGGGGTTTATCTGGCCTGCAATCCGACCTTTGAGCGTTTCTTCGGCGCAAAAGAAGCCGATATTATCGGTAAGACGGATTATGACTTTGTCTCATCCGAACTGGCTGATTTCTTTCTGGAGCACGACAGGCAGGCGATGCAGGCTGGAACCCCGCTGGTCAACGAGGAATGGGTGACTTATGCCGACGACGGGCGTTGCGTGCTGCTTGAGACGACCAAGACGGCGATGTTCTTCGAGGGTGAACTGGTCGGCGTGCTGGGTGTGGGCCGCGATATCACCGAAAATCGTCAGGCCGAACAGAGCCTCAAACAGGCCAAGGAAGCCGCGGAGATGGCTGCAAGGAGCAAGTCAGAATTTCTGGCCAATATGAGCCATGAAATTCGCACGCCGATGAACGGCGTGATCGGCATGGTCGATGTGCTGCTGCAAAGCGAACTGAGTCCGGCGCAAAGGCGTATGGTCTCGACCATCAACGATTCTTCGCTGGGTTTGCTCAACATCCTGAACGATATACTCGATTTTTCCAAGATAGAGGCCGGAAAGCTGCAAGTTGAATACATACCGACTCATTTGCGCGGGGTGGTCGAAGGGGTGGTCCAGCTGATGCTCACCGTGGCAGATCGCCGGGAGGTACAGCTGAACCTGTTCATCGATCCGGAACTTCCCGTATGGATATACTCGGATGCGACCCGCTTGAGGCAGATACTGTTTAACCTGCTGGGCAATGCAATCAAGTTCGTATCTCACGGTGATGGTTATGTGCTGCTGCATGTGCAGCCAGTCGTAAGCCCGGATGGGACAAGCTGCGTGCGCTTTAGCCTCATCGACAACGGTATCGGCATGAGCCCTGAGGTGGTTGACCGTCTGTTTCAGCCCTTTACTCAGGCGGATGAAACCACCGCCAGACAATTTGGCGGAACCGGACTTGGACTTTCCATCACGCAGCGGCTGGTCCAGATGATGAACGGCAGCATCAGCGTGGAGAGCATACCGGGTGCGGGATCCGAATTTATCGTCGAATTTCCGCTCAATGAGGCTCCTGCCGCTCATGCCGTACCTGACCTGCCCGATCTGGCAGGGCTGCGTGTGCTGGCGGTGTCGGATAATCCGCCTTGTGTGGCGCTGTTGCAGCTCTATCTGGCTGCGGCCGGAGCCCGGGTGGAATGGGTGAGCGATGTTGAGGCAGCGCGCGAACGTTTGCTGCATTTCGCCGCAGATCTGATAGTGCTGGATGTGGACGCCGGGGATGCGGCCGATTTGCAGGTTTGCAAGGTTCATCTGGTAAGGCGGGGCGAGACTTCGTATGAATACACCATAGAGGCTCGCCCTCTGTTGCTGCATGACCTGCTGCACGGGGTGGCGCGCGCCGCAGGCCGGCTGCATCCGGACGACGATACGGTATCGAAGGGGGAACAGGATCCGGAGCGGGCGCACAGTCAGCTGATCCTGCTGGCCGAAGACAATGAAATCAACCGTGACGTGATGCAGGAGCAGTTGCGTCTGCTGGGCTATGTTGCGGAAAATGCCGAGGACGGCGCGGTTGCGCTGAAAATGTGGCGAACAGGGCGCTATGCGTTGTTGCTCACGGACTGTCACATGCCCAATATGGACGGATTCGAACTCACCGAAGCGATCCGCCGTGAAGAATCCGGCACGCGCACGCCCATCATTGCGGTCACCGCCAACGCCATGCAGGGTGAATCTGAGCGCTGCAGGGAGCGCGGCATGGATGACTATCTTTCCAAGCCGCTGCGCCTTAACGAGTTGGGCTCCATGCTGAAAAAATGGTTGCCTGAAACGGCGCCTGTGGCGGTATGGGATGAGCAGGCACTCACCCGTCTGATAGGCGACAAACCCCAGATGCACCGGCGTTTGCTGGAAAAATTCCTAGTCAACGCAAGGGAACGCATCGATGCGATAGAGGCGTCATACGCAGATGCGGAGGCGGTATCTCGAGGCGCACACGCCCTCAAATCCGCCGCAAGCACGGTGGGTGCCATGCAGCTGGCCGAATTGTGTCAGGCGGTCGAGGATGCTCAGTGCCAGGCGATGGCGGCCGGAATCAGGGCTGCCTACGAGGCTGCCGAACGACTGATACAGGAGAAGCTGGATGTTGTCTGATTGCACAAGTCTGTTCGACCGGTTGCGCTCGTTGCCGGTCATCAATCGCGTGGCGCAAGAGTTGATTTCGGGTTTTAACGACGAGCAGGTTTCGGTCGGCACGATTGCAGACCGGATCGGCAGCGATCCCGTGCTGAGTGCGGGCCTGCTGCGCATGGCAAATTCAGCGCGTTACAAAAAGTCGCGCAGCGTGGCGACGGTTTCCGATGCGATCAATTTGCTGGGCTTTGTCAATGTGCGCACGCTGGTGATCAGCATCGCGCTGACCAACTGTGTGGAAAATCCACCGGGGCTGGATATCAGACAATTCTGGCGCGGCAGTCTGCGCACCGCGGTGCTGGCGCGCCATCTGGCAGGATTGCTGGGGCTCAACGCCGATCTGGCCTACCTGTGCGGCTTGATGCAGTCTATAGGGGCGCTGGTGATGAGGACGGCGATGCCGGAAGTGATGTTACAGATCGACGAATCTGTGCCGCCAACCGATCTGAATCGTGCGGCTTTCGAACGGGAAGCTCTGGGTTATTCCTACATCGAAGTCAGCGCCGAACTTGCACGCCGGTGGGATTTTCCGCCGGTTTTTTCGGAAACGATCGCTTGTTCTGCAAACCCTGAGGCAGATACGCTAGGAGCCGTGGTATATATCGCCGACTGGGGTGTCAGAGCCGATGAATCGGCGTGCTGGCCGTCTGATCTGGCAGGATCCCTGACGCTTGCCGAGGTTGTGCAAACGGACTGGGAAGAACTCTGCGCGGGGATGGAGGAACTGATCTCATGAACAATACTGTCCACAATATCTGTGGGTAACTTTGTTGGCGGTTGTGTGGGTAAACGGTGTAACCGTATGGCAGAAATGCGTTTTTAACGTCCTGCCTGTTTTTTATCCGCCCTGCAGCCGCCAGGCAATGGACGCTAGCGCGGTAAAAAATATCGCCAGATGTGCCCATGACCACAACAGGTAGCGGCGTGAGAGTTTTTCCGGCGCAAGGTTGCTGATCAGGAAAGCCTTGCCGTCGCGCGGTTTGGCCACGATGTGGATGTCGGACTGTTGCTGTAATTCGAAATGCTGCTTTTCGATTTCGCGGCGTGCAGCCTGTCTTGCCAGCTCCCACTCCTGCATGTCCAGCTTCCCGTCCTGATTGAGATCGAAACGATGGAGCAGCTGTGGCCTGTCTTTTTTCCATTCTGCCAGCAGTTCTCCCAGTTCTTTGCGCCGATCGAATTCGAGCGCGCAGTTTTTGCTGCGAAATTCGCCGATCACGTAGATCTTGTCCCGGGCGAGCAGTTTGAATTCGGTGTAACGGTATACGCCTGTCGTCCAGCAGTCCTTGTGCAGGGTGGATATTTCCGCCTGTTCCGGGTCGATGATGCAGGTTCCGCTGCCGTCGTTGAGCACGAAGGAGTCGAAGCTCTCGCCGCGCTCTTCGACTTTCCAGTCCTTTTCCGAGTCCCTGACTTCGATCTTGTAGCGATACCAAAGGCAGGGCAGATGTTTGAGCGGGCTGAGCAGGGGGATGTCGCCAAACTGCTCGCCTCTTCCTGTCAGTTCCACATAGCCTTGTGCCGCCGAGGCGATTTTTGAGGTGGGGGTGTCGCGTACGATGCGCAGTCGCTTTAATGTGGAGAGCCAGGCAAATACGCTGACGGCGCTCATCAGAAGCAGGCAATAAATCGAGTCAAAATAAAATGCTGCGAACAGCAGCAACAGCTGTGCGCCGGAGGTGATGAACTCGGCGTAGCTGCGGCGCAGGCTCTCCCACATTTACTTAAACAGCGACTTCATATCCACGTCGGACTTTTCGACGGCCGAAAATTCAAGCTGAGGACGAGCCTCATAGCGGAACAGATTGGCGATCAGCACGGCGGGGAACTGTTCGATGCCGACATTGTAGATGTTGACCGCTTCGTTGTAGAGTTCCCGGCGGTCGGCGATGCCGTTTTCAAGGCCGGTGATGCGGCTTTGCAGCTGCATGAAGTTTTCGTTGGATTTGAGATCGGGATAGGCTTCTGCGACCGCGAAGAGGCTGCCTAGACCTGCTCTTAGCATGCCTTCGGCCTGACCCAGTGCGGCGATGTCCTGAGACTGACGGGCCGTTTGCACCTGGGAGCGGGCCTCTATCACCTTTTGCAACGTGGCTTGCTCGAACTCCTTGTACTGCTTGCAGACTTCCACCAGCTTGGGCAATTCGTCATGGCGCTGTTTGAGCAGCACGTCGATGTTCGCCCAGGCGAGGCTGAGGGCGTGTTTGATGCTGACCAGATGGTTGTACAGGCTGATGCCGTAGATGAAGGTAATGACTGTGATGCCTGTGAGTATCAAACTGACCATGATGGCTCCTTTGGACTTAATTACTCGAAAATTATCATCGGCGCTCAGATGATCAGGGTGGTTCCGGCTTGTTCGAGTCTTGCCAGGGTCGGCAATAGATTGAGCCCGGTATCCTTTTTCAATAGTTCGGCTCTTAGCTTTAACTCTTCAAGAGTGAGGCTGACCTGATCGCCTTCCGCAGCAAAGGCGATGGTGTTGCCGCTCTCGCAGGAAGGGAACATCAGCGCGCGATCTTCGAATGCGGGCTGGATATACCTGAAGCCGCCCAGCGCGCCTTTGCATACGCCGATCAGATTGACCGCCATGATGCCCTGATCGGACAGGCGGGTGCGGCAGGCCTGATAGAAGGGACGGCTGTTCAATTCGCCCGGATGCGCGTGTTCGTTAAAACCGTCTACCAGGATCAGGTCAAACTTCTTGTCCGTGCCCAGCACGAATTCTGCGCCGCAACCGATCACCAGATGGATGCGTTTGTCGTCATCCGGCAGTTTGAAGAAATGCCGGGCTGCGGCGATTACGTCAGGTTCGATTTCGACGATAGTCAGATGCGCATCGGGCCGGTGTCGGTACAGGAACTTGGTGAGCGATGCGGCTCCCAGACCGATCAGCAGGATTTTTTTCGGCCAGCGAGATTGATCGCGCAGCAGCAATGAGGCCATCATCTCGCGCGTGTATTCGAGTTCAAGATTCCAGGGGCGAGCGATGCGCATCGCGCCCTGTATCCAGGATGAGCCGAAGTGCAGATAGCGCACGCCGTCTTTTTCTGAGATGTCGATGCTCATGGTCGTTTGTCCAGGATATGGGGTTGCCTTTAGAGCGCAAATTATCGGTTTCGGGTCGTATTTTACAGATATATTGCGATGTCTACATGGCAGGATTGCGCAAGGTGTGTTTTTCTCCCCGGGTCGAAGCTCTGCGATTTTTTGTAAAGCCCCGCTCTTCCTGGCAGCAAGTCATTATGTTGCGTTTTAACAAATTCAGCTTGATTTCTTATTAAAGACAGACTAAATTTCTCGGCAATAGGTCCTGGCAGTTTGCGTGTTGGTAAGTTGGACGCGTTTAAATCGCCACCGCCCGTATTTCAAGTATAAATTTCTATGAGCCAGATGAAATGACAGTAACCCTCTCGGATACGCCAACCCAAATACCACGCTCAAAATCCGTTGGTTTGTGCGCTGAGTTTCGTATTTTATTGTCAGATACGCCCATCGTATTGTCTGTCAGCGACAGCATCAATGAATTGCTTGGATTTACAGCAGAGGATTTCATTTGCGGTAAAGTTTCCCTGACGGAGCGTATCCACCTTGAAGATGGGGATCTGGCAAGTCGGCTATTCTTCAGTTGGGATTCCCCTGCATCAGGAAGTTTTCCAATTCGCTTAAGGCAGGCCAGCGGAAAAATTCGTATAGTCAGGCTGGATTACAAAAGGATATCTTCCGATGAAGCGGGTGAGCGCCTGCATCTGGTATTGAGCGATGCCAAAGGCTTGTACCGCATCGAGCAGGCAATAGCAGATGTGAATTTCAAGTCCATGATGGACAACGCCGAGGATTTTATTTTCTTCAAAAATCAGTACCATGTGATTACAGGTGCGAATCAGAAACTAGCCTCGATCTGTACCTCTGTACAACACTGGTCAGAGTTAATCGGTCAGACCGATTACGATGTATTTGCGGAGGCGTGCGCAGATAAATTTTACCGGCTGGAAAAACAGGTTTACTCGGGCATGCCGTTTGTGACCGAAGATCAGGAGTATATAAAGGCAAACGGTGCGTCTGGCTGGATTAGCAACTGCAAATATTCGATACGCAATGAGGATGGAGAAATCATCGGTCTATTCGGCATAGCCCGGGATATCACCGAGCGCAAGAAGATAGAGGATGAATTGCGCAAAAGCGAGGCTCGTCTCATGCTGGCGCAGCGTATTGCACATGTCGGCAACTGGGAGCTGGATCTGGTCAGCAACAAGCTTTGGTGGTCCGATGAGATCTATCGTATTTTTGAGGTGGACTCGAATAACTTTGGTGCCTCCTACGAGTCGTTTCTTGCCGTAGTTCACCCGGATGACAGGGATATGGTGAATTCCGCGTATTTAAATTCATTGAAAAGCAGAGCGCCCTACGATATTGAACATCGATTATTGCTGCAGGATGGCCGCATCAAGTACGTGCACGAGCGATGTGAAACGGTGTATGGCAGTGACGGCGCTCCGCTCTGTTCGGTGGGCACGGTTCAAGATATCAGCGAATGGAAACGATTGAAGATCGAAGGCGCCGACATGTTGCGAAGAATTGAGTCGCTAATTCTGCAAATAGATGACCGGACGGTTGCACCTCAGGAGAATGCAACAGCGCGTTCAGCTGACGCGGCTTGTAATCTGAGTCGCAGGCATCTTGATGTGATTGAGCTGATTGCGGCGGGTCTGACATCGGCGCAAATTGCGGTTCGACTCAATATTTCGCCAACTACGGTCATTACCCACAGGCGTAACCTGATGCGCAGACTGGGGCTGCACAGCACGGCCGAGCTAACGGCCTACGCCATCAAGAACAAGATCGTAAGCTGCTGATACGCTCAGGCTGTGCCGAGGATTGACACGCTCAAACAATGCGCATAGTCTACGCGCATTGTTCAGGAGAGTGTCGTCATGAATACCGTCGCTAGTGCTGCTGCCAAAAAATCAGCCAATCTCAGCATCAATTCAGATTTGCTGCGGCAGGCCAAAGAGCTCAATATTAATCTTTCGCAGACACTGGAATTGCAATTGATTGCTATTATCCGTCAGGCGAACCAAAGCCAGTGGCTGGAGGAAAACCGCGCCGCGCTGGCTGAATACAACCGCCGAATCGAATCAAATGGTGCGTTCAGCGATGGTCTGCGGAGATTCTAATGGCGCAGTTCGATGTTTATCTCAATCCGAATGGCGCAACTAGGCAAGCAGTTCCTTACCTGCTGGATGTTCAGGCAGACTTGCTGGATATGCTGGCAACCCGCGTTGTCGTGCCGCTGGTACGGGCAGAAACGATGGTGCTGTCGGCCAGTAAACTTAATCCGAAGTTCGACATCGATGAGAGCACGGTTGTGATGTCCAGCGCCGAACTGGCTGGCGTCTCTATTCGCTCACTCGGTGAAAAAGTCGCCTCGCTAAAAGCACAGCGCGACGAAATCATCGCCGCGCTGGATTTTCTGTTTACGGGGATTTAATGCTACTCTGCGCCTAGCAGGCAAGTTCCGCGACAACGAACTTGGCCATCTTTCTTGCACCGCCAGCCATGCAAAAAATCTCGCAAATGCAGACCGGATCGGCAGCCCTGGCGATTTTCAATTCAACCTGACATGAGTGTCAGAGTGTTCAAAAAAAGGATTCAATGTCCTGCATGAGGTATTAAATTGCCCTTTACGGAGGATTTCTTGTCTTCCCCTCATCGGTTATATTGATCCTGCGAATCAGGCTCGCCCAGCGGGAGTCAGTTCATTCAATTTCCGAACACCCTATGCCCTGCTTTGCAACGGGTTGATTCCACAACAAGGTTATTTTAAATGCATATCTTATATGCTGAAGACTCAAGGTCGGAGGCTACGATGGTCATCCGCGCGCTTGAGTCGCGCGGACACCGTGTTACGCATGTTTTGGACGGCGCTCTCGCGCTCGATAAGTACATAGAAGAACCTCCGGATTTGGTGCTGATGGATCTGGTAATGCCGAATATGGATGGGATAGAAGCGACGCGCCGTATAAAAACCATACCGGTCAAGAAATGGATCCCGATATCCATAGTCACGGGTCTGACCTCTAATCAGGATCTGATCCGTGGACTGGAAGCCGGGGCGGATGACTATCTGACCAAACCCCTCAATCTGGACGTTCTGATCGCGCGTATGAACGCCAAGCAGCGGATTGTGGATATGCAAAATAATTATTTTGCAATTCTGGAAAATGTACACGAGGGCGTACTCACCATAGACCGGTACGGCACGATACAGCGGTTTAACGGAGCGGCAGAAAAAATATTCGGTTATCCATCCGGAGAGGCGATAGGAAGAAATGTGAGTATTTTGATGCCTGAGCCTGATAAAGGAAGGCATGACGGATACCTGAATAACTACCTTTGTGGTCGCTCGCCCAAGGTGATCGGCGTCAGCAGAAAAGTTGAGGGGCAACGAAAAAACGGTGAGATATTTCCGATGCGCTTGTCTGTCACTGAGATCGATAGCGCGATGGGGGTTCAGTTCGTCGGACTGGTTTGCGATATCTCACAGGAAGAAACAGATAAAAAGCGGATCGAGTATCAGGCTATGCACGATGAGTTAACCGGTTTGTACAACCGGAGCCGATTTATTGAACTCCTGGAAAAACTGGTTCTGAGCGCAAAGCCTTTCGCATTGTTATTCATTGATCTGGATGGATTTAAGCCGATTAATGACACGTTTGGTCATAGTATCGGCGATCAGGTGTTGATCGCCATCGCTCAGCGCATGCGCTGTACTACTGCATCAAATGATGTGATCGCAAGGCTGGGTGGGGACGAATTCGTTGTTATTTTGCCCGAGGTTAAAAACTCGAATGATGTAAATAATGTCGCGGAGCGGCTCTTGGAAAAAATATCTGAACCCATGAATTTTACCGGCTGCGAATGTCGGGTGGGTGCCAGCATCGGCGCGGCTATTTTCCCCAGCCATGGAACATCGAATGAATCCATACTCAGTGCGGCTGACAACGCGATGTACCAGGCAAAGCGCACAGGAAAAAATCGTGTCGTGATGACGAGCGCCTCTATCCCCTCATGAAAAGGTGGAATTTATCCCGGCTAATCCGAAGTTGAAATTTTGACGAATGAGGGACAATTTGTGTCCAAAATGATATTTGCATCCGAACAGTTTTTATATTGCCAAATCAGAAAGTTAATGGGGAAGAGATGTTAAACAGGCTTGAATTAAAAGGAAAGTTTCTGGCGTTGGAATTTGTATCCTTTGCCATGTTTATCTGTATGGCGATCTTTGGCCTGACACAAATGAAAGGCGCGGTGCAGGATGAAGTTCAGAATATTACGCGTTTGCGGATGGATATCGAAGTGCTAGTCAGCGTAGATACGATGAACATCGCCTTGCTCAAAGAGGTCAAGCTTGCAAAAGATGTCTGGATACGCGGCAATGATGCGGAAAAGGTAAAAAAATATCGCGGTGAGTTTATCGAACAACAACGCTTGTTTGATGAGCAACTCGCCAAGGCCTCATCCGGCATTAAAGCGCTCTCTGAAGGACACAGCGGATTTGACGTGTTCGCCGGAAAATTATCCGAACTGGCGGATGAGCACAGGATCGTTAGCGGGAAATATCTGGCTCAGATAGACGCGCACAACGGCAATACAGCCGTTTCCGATGCCCTCGTTGCCGGCATAGACAGGGGATTGAGCAAAAAGATCAGCGAACTGCGTGAGGGTTTAGTGAAATTTGTGGGGGAAAAGGGAGCGGAAAAAATAGCCATCGCAAATGCGGATTACCAGCAGCGCCGTAATTTCGTGTTTTCCTGGGTGCTCTTCTCCTTATCCATGACGCTGGTGTTGGCTACCATCATTATCCGCTCGGTTCTAAAGCAGCTGGGAGGAGATCCAAAATTGGTCTCAGAAGTGGTCAATACTATGGCGCAAGGAGATTTTTCACAGATGCCCGATAAATTGCCGGAAGCCGGGAGCTTGCTTGCGAATGCTTATCACATGCAACAGTCGTTGCGCGACATGATAGCCAAGGTCAAAGGCCAGGCAAATCAAGTCGGTGATTCGGCGCATACACTGGCGCTTTCGGCGCATAAAATTGCCGGGAACGTCAAACATGAGTCTGATTCGGTGTCGACCATGGCCGCAGCGATCGAAGAGCTGAGCGTATCGACCAACCAGATCAGCGAACAGGGCGATGGGGCTCGCCGCATTGCTCACCGTTCGAGCAGCACGGCTGAACGAGGCGCTGAAGTCGTCAACAGAACGGTGGCAGGACTGATGGTGACGGCGCAGGAGATCGAGGCTGCCTCAGGCGAAGTATCTCGTCTGGGCGAGGATGCAACTCACATCAGCGCAGTGGTTAAGGTCATCAAGGAAATTGCAGATCAGACCAATCTGCTGGCCCTGAACGCCGCGATTGAGGCTGCACGGGCCGGGGAGCAAGGGCGCGGATTTGCGGTCGTGGCCGATGAGGTGCGCAAGTTGGCAGAACGCACCGCCAATGCCACTACCGAAATCAATCAGATGTCCGGAAAAATTGGAACCGTTGCGGCGCACGCCTTAAGCGGCATGGACAAGGTGGTATTAACCACAAGACAGGGGGTGACCGATGCTGAGATTGCCCAAAATTCGATCGTGCAGATACAGCAGAGCTTTGCTGAGGTGGAAGGGGTCATCAATCAGATTTCTTCATCCTTGGCAGAGCAAAGCAGCGCAGCGGGTGAGCTTGCAAAAAATACCGAGCGAGTAGCCGCTATGTCTGATGAAAATTCCAGTGCGGCAGAAGGCTTGCTGATACTCGCCAATGACCTTGAGGCTCATGCTCGCGAAGTCAGGCGGGCCGTCGAAGTATTTAAGGTTTGAAAACTGCTTTCTTGAGTAAATTTGTATCGTTAAAACCTGTAAGAAATCCTATGTTGTCTCTCAAGTTAACAGTGCGTTGCATGTTGTTCTGCCAGCTTTTGTTGGCGGGTTTGAGTCATGCAGAAAGGATCAACCTGTCAGTGCCCGGGCCCGGTTCTCTGGTCTATTTGCCCGTTCAGTTGGCTTTGGCAATTGAGGCTGACAAAGCCGAAGGACTGGAGCTTCAGTTGCGGTTTTTTTCCGGCGGCCCTCTGGCTTTGCGGGACCTGAATGAACACAACAGCGATTTTTCGGTGGTGGGACTGCCTGCGATTGCATCTGCGCGCGCGGATAAAATGCCGGTTCTGGCCATAGGCCAGCTTAGTCAGTCCGCAATGGTATCGTTGATCCTGCGCAAAGATTTAAAAAGTAAGGTGCACAACATCGCCCAACTGAAAGGGCGCAGGATAGGCGTGAATACGAGTACGCGGACGGCGCGTTCTACTTCTCAGATGCTGACCGAGTATTTGCTGAAAAATGCAGGGATAAATCTGAATGAGGTGCAGATTATTCCCGCCGGCCAAACGCGTGAGGCGCAGCGTTCAGCCCTTATTGGCGAAACGGTGGATGCGGTGATGGGAGACGAACCCTTTGCAACTGAACTGGCGTCAAAGAACGAGGCCTTTATACTGCTGGATTTGTACAATCCGCAGCGCAGCCGCGAGCTGTTGGGCGGTCCTTTTGTTCATGCGGCGCTGGCCACGCGCGAGGATGTCTTTAGGGAGCATCCCTTGATCGTTGTTAAGGTGCAGCGCATGTTCGACAAAACCCTGCGGTGGATGAATAGCCATTCGGCACGGGAGATCCTGAATAAACTGTCCAATCAGCCCGGGTTTGACGCCCAGCGGAATAAGGTTCTGTTGTCGGTGCTTCAGCGTAATCCAAAAATGTACACCGTCCAGAGTGCCTGGGATGCTCAGGCCATCGTCACGACTGAGAAATTCTTTCACAGTATGGCGGCGGATCAGGCAGAAATCGGTCTGCACTTTGACCAGTTCGTTCGAAATGCGCCCGTTGAGGTTAGCCCGTGAGCGGTATTGAGCATAATGTGAAGACTGACAGTTTGCGCAAGGTGTTTGTGAAGCGACTGTTGCTCTTGTTGGCGGTATTTTCGTCCCTGTCTACCTTGGTCGTTGCGTTTAATTATCAAACGCGTCTGGATCGCCAGAATGTGGATGAGTTAAGCGCCCTGCTAAACCACATCGCTCCTCGCCTTAAAAATCAGGAGAAGCTCTGGCAGGAGGATGCCGAACACATACTCGACATCATCGAATGGTCCGGGCTTATCGGCTTGAAGGAGCCGGTGCGAGCGGCCAGACTCAACTCGATGTTCACCGCGCAATCGGAGCATCTCGGCTTTGAAGGGATATCGATCTCAGACAAGAGCACGGGTAAATTGATCTATGAATACTGGGGTAATTCTGAAAGGCCTACTTTAAAAAGCGCCGCAGTGACAGGTCACTGGCTTGATGAAGAGCATAAGGTTTTGTACCAGATAATCAATAAAACCATGCGTTCCACCAATGGTGTTCTGGAAGTTACTTTTTTCAAGTCATGGGAAAGTGCCACTTTAAACCGGCTCAGTTTTCCCGATACCGAAACCTTTCTGGCGCTGGGAACCTATCCTTTGCTGAGTTCTGCCGGGAGTCTGGCGCTTGAAAAGGCTCAACCCAAAGTCGGCGGTTATTTGAGCTATAGAATCAACGGGGTTCAGTTTCAGGAAAATAGCGCATTGCTGGAAAATTTACTTATTTCAGATGGCAAGAAAATCCCGCTGAAGCTGGTGGTGCGCACGCCCGTCAAACGAACTTTCCCGGTGGGCTCTTTGATAGCGATTTCATTGGGCGTCACGCTGTTGTTTGGCGGGATAATCGTGCTGGTATTTGGCCGTTGGCTTTCAAAAATTGGCGCACGACTAGACTTGTTAACTCAAGCTGCCATAGGTTTTCATTCAGGCAGATCCAAAGGCACACTTGACGATCAGCTGAGTCTGCTGAAAACTGCCAATTCAGACAATCACGACGAAGTCAGCGTCATTGCACAGGAGTTGTCTGAATTGATGGTGATATCGAGCAAGCGCGATGAAGAGCAGCGTGCCTACCTCGATACGCTGGATATGCTGCAAGATGCCGTTATCGAAATTTCACCCGACGGGCGTTTGTTGCATGCCACGGATGCCTGGAAAGTGCTGACCGGAAAGGAAGATATTGCCCAGTGCGGAATTGCCAATTGTGTGCACCCTGAAGACGCTGCGGATGTTCTGGAGCACATCAGCGCCTTAGTTCACCAGCAGAAGCCGCAAATCTGCATTCGGTTTCGCCTTCTCGGCCCCGGCTCTGCCGACGGTCATGTCTGGGTTGAGGCTCGATTTTCTCCAGTCAAACAGAACGATACAGTGCTTGCAATCCGGGGCGTGGTGCGCGATATCACCAATACCTATGTGCAGGAGCGGCAAATCAGCCATATGGCGTTGCACGATGCCTTGACTGACTTGCCCAATCGGGTGCTGATGGAAGATCGGCTATCGATGGCAATAACGCGAGCAGAGCGTAACAGTCACCGCGTCGCGTTAGGATTCATTGATCTTGACCATTTCAAACAGGTGAATGACACGTTTGGGCATACCATGGGAGATATGCTGCTCGTTGAGGTGACAAAAAGGTTGCAGGCAGCCTTGCGCAATTCAGACACCCTTTCTCGTTGGGGCGGGGATGAGTTTGTTGTGCTGTGCCCTGATCTAAATTCACTGCAGGATGCGCGTGACATCACCAGCAAACTTGCGGCTCTGAATCTGGAAAACATCAAGATCGGGGATGCCGAATTTCCATTTTCATTTAGCGCTGGTTTTTCGGTGTATCCAGATGATGCGGATAACAGCGAAAAACTGCAGTCTCAAGCCGACAGAGCCATGTTCTATGCTAAGGCGCAAGGCCGCAACAACATTCAGTTTTTCAACGCGATTGCAGCCAAAGAGCCGGGGCGGCAATCATTTTACATACAGAGCAAACTCGCTGCCGCAATCAACAATGGTGAAATTCAGGCATGGATGCAACCATTGGTGTCTGTCCAAAGCGGCAAGGCCATCGGAGCGGAAGTGCTGGCGCGATGGCATGACAAGGAGCAAGGGTGGATTCCTCCTTCGACTTTTATTCCCATGGCCGAAAGCATGGGCATAATCGACAAGCTAGGCCAGTCGGTGTGGATGCAAGCGTTGAATTCGTTTCATTTTCTTCCGGCAGGACATCGTTTGTCGGTCAATTTGTCAAAGAGGCAATTATTCTCAGCGTCTATCGTTCAGCAGTTTTGCGATGACGTCGCCAGGGCCGGGGTGTCGCCTGAGCAGGTCATGCTGGAAATCACCGAAGGGATTGCCCTGTCGGATGTCGATTACGCGCGTGAGCGTATCGCGGAACTCGATAGCAGGGGATTCGGCATTGCGGTCGACGACTTTGGCGTGGGTTACTCCTCGTTGTCTCAACTGCATGAAATTCCCGTGGATGAGCTCAAACTGGACATGTCGTTTGTCAGGCGTATACACGAACCCAAGGGGTTGGCAATGGCAATCGCCATCGTTTCAATCGCGAAATCCCTGGATCTTGAATGTGTCGCAGAGGGGGTGGAAGATGAAAAAACCGCCGAACTGCTAAAAAAAATGGGGGTTGAAACGCTGCAGGGGTATTATTTTTCCAAGTCGATGCCTATCGGTGAGTATATAGACTGGCTGTCCGGGCAAGGCGTCGATCATTAAATCCGGCCCATCATCTACAGAACGCCCGGTGAAGTTCCGCTCGGCAATGCCAAGACGGCACTTTTTCGATGATTGGGTAGTGAATTTTTGCCGTGGACGACATACGAAGCGGGATGGCGCAGCGCAGCGAAATTGAAGGGAGTCAGTCGGAAAAAATCAGGGTAGCCAGATCCCGGTACCGATCCGGATCTATCATAGCTTCGGTCAGGTTGAGTCGGAAAAATTGCTCGCCACACGACAGATCCATCCCGTCGCAATCGAGACTCACCGCCTGCACCGCTTTTCCTTGCGCAAGGTGCTGCAAAGTATCCTGCTGACGGGTGTTGATGTCGTGGAGCAGCTCGGCTTCGTGCCTGGCAAAATTGTCAGCCTGATGAGCCGGGTAGCTGCCCATCTTGACCCAGTGAACCTGGCCGACTCCGCCGATATAGCGGATTGCGACAGCTTCGATGCGATAAAAGGAAAAGTCCAGCGTCAAAAGCTCGGAAGCCTTGGGAAAATGACGCAGATAGCGCTCACGCACTGCAGAATGATCGGTCAGTTTATAGGCATTGCCGACTAAGGTTACGCGCCCCTGCATTTGAATATCAGGACTTTCCTGATTGTGGGTGATCAGGCTGACGCGCGGGTCGGATTCGATATTTTTGGTGTGCTCGGCCAATGCGCTGATCAGGATGATCAGGCTTCCGTCGTGATCGACCATGTAAGGGGTGATGGAGCCAAACGGGAAGCCGGAAAGCTTTTTCGACAGGGTGGACAATGCGCCGTAGCGGTGGCTGCGCAGCAGTTGACGCGCGCTCATGATGAAAGTTTTAACGCGATCAGTGCAACTCTCTTGCCCAGTGCCATGCAGAGTTTTTTCTCGGACTCCGAGATGGGTTTGTCGCTGGTGATTCCGGAGACGTGACTTGCGCCATATGGGGTGCCGCCGCCCGTGGTGTTTGCCAGTTCCGGTTCGGAATAGGGGATGCCGGTGATCAGCATGCCGTGATGCAGCAGGGGCAGCATCATCGACAACAGGGTGCTCTCCTGGCCGCCGTGCATGCTGCTGCCGGAAGTGAAAAGCGCGGCGGGTTTGCCAACCAGAGTGTGTTTCATCCAGAGAGGACTGGTGCCGTCCCAGAAGTATTTCATCGGGGCAGCCATGTTGCCAAAGCGCGTCGGGCTGCCCAGTATCAGACCTGTGCACTGTTCCAAATCGGCATGTGTGGCATAGGGCGCGCCGCTATCGGGGATGTCGGATTCGGTGGCTTCGCAGTTGGCGGATACTCTGGGGACGGTGCGCAGCTTAGCCCGCATGCCGGGCACGGTTTCCACGCCACGCGCAATCTGTTGCGCCATCTGCCGGGTCGCGCCGTGCTGGCTGTAATACAGCACTAGTATTTCTTTGTCGGTTATCATACGGGCATTATATAGGGAATCAAAATCAGCATGCAAAGTCAGCAATTGCGCACCTTCATCCGCTTTGTCGCCGCGCGTTTTGCGCAGGATCGCTGCGCACAGATCGCAGCGAGCCTGACTTTTACCACGCTGCTGTCGGTGGTGCCGCTGATCACCATTGCGCTCACGCTGTTCTCGGCTTTCCCGGTATTCGAGGACTTTTCAGCGCAGATCAAAAATTATCTGCTGGGTAATCTGATGCCGGCGACCGCTGGCAAAGTGATCGCGCATTACACCGAGCAGTTCGCCGAGAGCGCGGGTCGGCTGAGCGCTCTCGGTGTGGTGTTTCTGGCCGTCACCGCGATGCTGATGATGCTGACCATAGATCACGCCTTCAACACCATCTGGCGCGTCACCCGCCCGAGAAAAATAATAAAGCGGCTGGTCATCTACTGGGCGGTGCTGACGTTGGCTCCGGTGCTGGTGGGCGCGAGTCTGTCGCTGACTTCGTGGCTGGTGGGGCTGTCGCTGGGTTATGCAAAACACATCCCCATTTTCGGCATCGGCATGTTAAAGGCGCTGCCGGTCATCTTCACTACGCTCGCTTTCGTGCTGTTGTTCCGGCTGGTTCCCAACCGCTATGTGCCGCTTAATCATGCGCTGGTCGGCGGTATCGTCGCCTCCGTGCTGTTCGAAACCATGAATCGGGTATTCGGTTATTACATCAGCAATTTCCCGACTTATAAGCTGGTCTATGGCGCTTTTGCCAGTGTGCCGATTTTTCTGATGTGGGTCTATTTCTCCTGGCTGACCATACTGCTGGGGGCAGTGGTTTCAGCCTCCATGCCGCACTGGCGAACACCAGACTCGCCCTTTTTGCCTTCGGTAGTCAAGATGCTAGATGCATTGCGGGTGCTAAAACTGATGTCAGGCGCGATGCAAAAGGGTCGTGTGATGACCATTCCTGCGCTGTCCAGAGAGCTGAATCTGGGCTTTTATACGCTGGAGGAGATCATGGACAGGATGGTGCTGGCCGATCTGGTGCGCAAGGCGGAAGGGCAGGGCTGGCTGATGGTGAAGGATGCCGCTCATATACGCGCGACGGAACTTTTACACTTATTCGTACTCGATAGGAGCTGTTTGCTGGCAGAGCAGGGGGACGATCCGCTAAAACTGTGGCTGGCATCTTGTGCTGAGACTCTGGAGCAGAGCACGGAGGTCACCTTGCAGTCGCTTTTTGCAACGCCGTCTGTCGCGGAACAAGGTAAAGGTTGAGCATACTCTCCTCTATCGTTTAGAATGCAGCAATTGAATCTGGGAATAAAACTTGTCATCGCCCGCACTCGTCGAAATTCGCGACCTTAATTTTACCTACGATAAGCGCCCTGTGCTGCAGGGTATCAATATGACGTTTCCGAAAGGAAAACTGATTGCGATCATGGGTTTGTCCGGTTGCGGCAAGACTACGCTGCTGCGTCATATCGGCGGCGCGTTAAAGCCCACCAAAGGCTATGTGAAGATGGACGGGCAGATCATGCACGAACTCGATCGCAAGGGTTTGTATGAGATGCGCCGCAAGATGGGCATGCTGTTTCAGTTCGGTGCGCTGTTTACCGATATGTCGGTCTACGACAACGTCGCTTTTCAGATGCGCGAGCACACCGATCTGCCTGAAGAGATCATCCACAATCTGGTGATGATGAAGCTGCATGCGGTGGGATTGCGCGGCGCGCAGAACATGATGCCCTCGGAACTGTCAGGTGGTATGGCAAGGCGGGTTGCGCTGGCGCGCACCATGGCGCTGGACCCTATGCTGGTCATGTACGACGAGCCTTTTGCGGGGCTGGATCCGATTTCGATGACGGTGATCGGAGATCTGATACGCAGTCTGAACGACGCGCTGGGGGCGACCAGCATCATCGTTACGCACGACATACAGGAATCGCTGAAAATCGTCGATTACGTGTATTTCATGGCGGGCGGCGTGATCGTCGCCGAAGGTACGCCCGATGAGTTGCGTGCCTGCGATACGGACTTTGTGCACCAGTTTGTACACGGCGAAATGGACGGCCCTGTGCCATTTCATTATCCTGGCGTCGATTATCGCCAGGCTTTAAATTTACAGGTCTGAGACTATGGCAGTATTAACGACAATAAGGGCTATCGGACACCGCATCGTCAACGCAGTATGGCGCATCGGTCTGGCGGCGCGCTTCTTTTTTCTGACTCTGCTCTATTCGGGAAACAGCATTCGCCGTTTTCATCTGATTATCAAGGAGTTGTTTTCAACCGGGGTGATGTCGCTGATCATCATCATCGTGGCGGGTTTATTTGTCGGCATGGTGTTGGGATTGCAAGGCTATGAAACGCTCAAACGCTACGGCTCGGAATCGGCGCTGGGCGTAATGGTCGCATTAGGGCTGGTCAGAGAACTGGGGCCGGTGATGGCCGCCTTGCTGTTCGCCAGCCGGGCAGGTTCAGCGATGACCGCCGAGATCGGTTTGATGAAGGCGACCGAACAGATTTCGGCCATGGAGATGATGGCGGTTAATCCTATCGCCCGCATCGTCGCCCCGCGCTTCTGGGCGGGGGTGATTTCCATGCCGCTGCTGGCCGCCTTGTTCAGCGCGGTGGGGATATTCGGCGGTTATCTGGTCGGCGTAGTGCAGATCGGCGTGGACGAGGGCTCGTTCTGGTCGCAGATGCAGGCGGCGGTCGATTTTCGCGAAGACATCATGAACGGCATCATCAAGAGCGTGGTATTCGGCATCGTGGTGACGGTCATTGCGCTGTTCGAGGGCTTCGATGCGCCGCCGACCGCCGAAGGGGTGTCGGGGGCGACTACGCGGACGGTGGTGACTTCATCGCTGGCGATTTTGATGCTGGATTTCGTATTGACTGCAATCATGTTTAGAGGGGCTTGAGAGATGGAACGGACTACGTTGGATTTGTGGGTGGGCATGTTTGTGGTGGCGGGTTTTGCCGCTTTGGTGATGCTGGCGATGAAGGTGGGAAACCTCGGTACCTACAATGTTTCGGAAACCTATCAGGTGCATGCCTATTTTTCCAATATCGGCGGATTAAAACCCAAAGCCTCGATCAGAAGCGCCGGTGTGCTGGTGGGGCGCGTGACCTCGATCTCGCTCAATACCGAGCGCTACGAGGCGGATGTGACGATGAGCATAGACAAGCGCTACCAGTTTCCCAAGGATACTTTTGCCAATATCCTGACTTCAGGGTTGCTGGGCGAACAGTACATAGGACTGGTGCCGGGAGGCGAGACGGAAGTGCTCAAGGACGGTGCGCTGGTTAAACAGACGCAATCGGCCATGGTTCTGGAAGATTTGATCAGTAAATTTATGTACAGCAAGGCATCGGAAACACCTAAGGAGTCGCAATGAGAAAGTTTTTACTGGCTTTGGCCATGATTTGTGTCGCGGGTATGGCAAACGCGGAAGTGGTCGCGCCCGATGTGATGATCAAGGAGGTTGCGCAGGAAGTGATCAGCATCATCAAGCAGGATGCGGGCAGCAAGGCCGAGAATCAGAAGAAGATACTCGCCATGGTCGATGCCAAGGTGTTGCCGAATTTCGATTTTACCCATATGACGCAGCTGGCGGTCGGCAAATACTGGCGTCAGGCTAGCCCCGATCAGCAAAAGGCGCTGGTCGCCGAATTCCGCAACATGCTGGTGCGCACCTATACCAATGCTTTTACCTTGTACCGCGATCAGAAGATCGAAGTTAAGCCTGTGAAAATGTCGCCTGCCGATACCGAGGTGACGGTCAATACGCGCATCATCAAGTCGGGCGGTCAGCCGACTGCAGTCGATTACAAGATGGAAAAATTTGCTGACGGCTGGAAGGTGTATGACGTGGTGATAGAGGCGGTGAGTCTGGTCACCAATTACCGCAGTCAGTTTGCCACCACCATACAGCAGTCCGGCATAGACGGCCTGATCAAGGAGTTGGCAGGTATGAATGCCGGTACTGTACGCAAGGCGGACGCGAAGTGATCTCAAGGGAAAAAAACAGTCTGATGCTCAGCGGCAGGCTGACCATGTCGACCGTCCCCTCGCTCTATCAGGCCGGTCTGAAACTGCTGGCAAGTGAGGACTTGCTGGTCGATCTGTCAAAAGTCGAAGCGGTCGATTCGGCAGCGGTGAGTATGTTGCTGGGCTGGATGCGCGCTTGTTCTGCGAACGGACGAAAATTGCGGGTTGCGAATTTGCCTGCCGATCTTTTGAGTCTGGCAAATCTGTATGGCGTTGCCGAGATGTTGCCGCAGAACGGGAGTGACTATGGTCACGCCTGACAGCATAGCGTACGACATCGAAAGGGGCATGCAAACCGTCCATCTGTCGGTCACTGGCGACGGGCAGCACTTTGAGGCCATCGTGGTCAGTGCGGAATTTGCAGGCAAGAGCCGTATTGCACGGCACCAGATTGTATTCAAAACACTGGGTAAGCGCATGGACGGAGAAATCCATGCGCTGTCCATCAAAACTTACACGCCGGAAGAATGGGAGAAAAACGGTAAGTAGGAAGTCGTTAGTAGGAAGTGGTGAGTAGTAAATCCACTTGCCGCTCACCACTCACCACTCACTATAAATTATGCAAAAACTAGCGATTCAAGGCGGATACCCGCTCAACGGCGAAGTGAAAATTTCAGGTGCCAAAAACGCGGCGCTGCCTATCATGTGTGCCAGTCTTTTGACGGCGGAAGTGTTGCAGTTGAGCAATCTGCCCGATATGCACGATGTGAAAACCATGGTGAGGCTCTTGCAGCAGATGGGGGTTGCGATCGATGACGCGGGAGGCTTCAATGCTTCCTGCGTGAATAAGCTCGAAGCGCCATACGACATGGTTAAAACCATGCGCGCCGCGATACTGGTGCTGGGGCCGCTGCTCAGCCGTTTCGGTGAGGCGAGGGTGTCGCTGCCTGGCGGTTGCGCGATCGGCTCCCGTCCCGTCGATCTGCATATCAAGGGGCTGATCGCCATGGGAGCTGAAATTCACATCGAGCACGGCTATATCCATGCGACCGCCAAAAAGCTGCAAGGAGCGCGCATCTGCTTCGATCTGATCTCGGTTACCGGCACGGAAAATCTGATGATGGCTGCCGCGCTGGCAGAAGGGGTCACGGTGCTGGAAAATGCGGCGCGTGAGCCGGAAGTGGTCGATCTGGCAAATTGTTTGATCGCCATGGGTGCAAAAATAGAAGGCGCAGGTACCGACAAGGTTACCATCACCGGCGTAGAGTCTTTGCGCGGGGCAAGTTACACCGTGATGCCCGATCGCATCGAGGCCGGTACTTTTCTGGTGGCGGCCGCGGCAACGGGGGGCTCGGTTACCCTGACGGGAGCGCGTGCGGATACGATGGACAGCGTGCTGGACAAGCTGCGCGAAGCCGGGGCGAAAATCGATGTGGAGGGGGATAGAATTCATCTTGAGATGAAGGGTCGCCCGCGCGCCGTCAATATCCGTACCGCGCCTTATCCCGCTTTCCCGACCGATATGCAGGCGCAGTTCATGGCTTTGAACACGGTTGCCGAAGGTAACTCGGTAGTGGTTGAAACCATCTTCGAAAATCGTTTCATGCATGTGCAGGAATTGCAAAGGCTGGGTGCGCAAATCTCCGTCGAGGGAAACACGTCGGTGATCAAGGGATGCGAAGTGCTGGAAGGGGCGACCGTAATGGCAACCGATCTGCGAGCTTCCGCTTCGCTGGTGATTGCCGGGATGGTGGCCAAGGGCGAAACCATAGTGGATCGCATCTATCATCTGGATCGCGGTTATGAGCACATCGAGGCTAAACTCTCGGCTCTGGGCGCGAAAATTCGAAGAATTAAATAGTAAGTGGGGAGTGGTAAGTTGTCAGTCGCTTGGCAACCTGTTGCTCACTCACCACTTGCCACTTACCATTTACTGTGAAAAACATGATTACCATAGCACTATCCAAAGGCCGTATCTTCGAAGAAACCATGCCGCTGCTGGCGGCCGCCGGCATCACCGCGCTGGATGATCCTGAAACTTCCCGCAAGCTGATACTGGACACCAATCGCGCCGATGTGCGTCTGATCATCGTGCGCGCCTCTGATGTGCCGACTTATGTGCAATACGGCGCGGCCGATATTGGCGTGGCGGGCAAGGACGTGTTGAACGAGCACGGCGGGCAGGGCCTGTATCAGCCGTTGGATCTGAATATCGCGCGCTGCCGGATGATGGTGGCGGTGCACAACGATTTCGACTATGAATCCGCCGTGAAGCAGGGTGCACGCCTTCGGGTGGCGACCAAATACGTCAAGGCCGCGCGTGATCACTTCGCCGCCAAGGGGGTTCATATCGATTTAATCAAGCTGTACGGTTCGATGGAGCTGGCACCGCTGGTCGGTCTGTCCGATGTGATCGTGGATCTGGTCAGCAGCGGCAGCACCCTGAAGGCCAATCACCTCAAGGCGGTAGAGCATATCAGCGATATTTCATCTCGCCTGGTGGTCAATCAGGCCGCGCTCAAATTAAAGCGCGATGCCATCCAGCCCATGCTGGATGCCTTTTTGCAAGCACTTGGAAAATGATAAAAAACTATTAGGGAGATGCTGATTTATTCGACATCTCCGCGAAAGCGGAGATTCAGTGCCTTGATTTAACTGGATTCCCGCCTGCGCGGGAATGACAAAACCGAATAAATCAGTGTTTTCTTAGCTGCTTTCTTTCCACGTTGCGCCGTGTAAGTCGACGTTAGCGCGTTTATCGGAATTGACAAATTCACCTTTAAGGGGATAATCGACGCATGGAAAAGTTAAGGCCCAGCTATCCGCTCAAGGCTATTCAGGTGCAGATGCAAAACGTAGCGGGTTTACGCATGACGTTTTCAGCGATGAAGGGCATCCTGCAGTTGGATTGGGATTATGCCGAAGCGGTGAATGTCGTCAGGAATTTGACTCATGATAACTTTTACAAAAGCATGACGATACACGAAGATCACGGGGTATGGCGGGACGTTTATCATGCGGAACACGAGAGCGTTGAGTTGTACATTAAGTTTCAGCAAGATGTGGACGGTTATTTCACTATTTCATTTAAGAGGTTGAGAAATGAGTCTTGAAAATACAGTATGTCCGTTATGTAAAGTTGGTCATCTCAGTCACCGAATCAAGCGCGTGGTGATAGATCTGGCTGAATATGAACGCGTGATGGAGCAGCCCGGATTTTGGTGCAATCATTGCGAGGAAGGTGTCATCAACGGTGAAGATCTGATGGCGACCGAAGCCCAGATGCAGGAATTTCGTGCTTACGTCCGTGAGCAACATGCCAAGGACTTAGGGCATGACCTGATGATGATACGGCGTCGATTGAAGCTCACTCAATTGGAAGCGGCCAGGCTAGCCGGTGGTGGGAAAAATGCTTTTTCTCGCTACGAGCGTGGGCAGGCAAAACCGGTTGCTGCCGTGGTGAATCTGTTCCGGTTGCTAGATAAACATCCCGATTTAATTAAAGAATTGACGGTTTGACTCTATAAAAAACAGTTTCAATCGGATAGCCTGCTACTTTCACACAGAGAAGGAGGCAATGCTGCGTAGTTGTGTGGGTGAGCTCCTGCGGTATAGCGGTTTAGCGCTATCAATGATGGCTGGAGCTTTTGAGAGATAAGTCGAATTTAGTAGTTAGTGTGAAAGAAAAAAATGAAAATCAGACAATTATCCAGCAGCGATGCAAACTTCAGCGCGGAATTGACCGCCTTGCTCGCCTTCGAAGAGACTGCCGACGAGAAACTTGAGGCGACAGTTGCCGCCATACTCGCTGACGTGCGTACTCGCGGCGATGAGGCGGTGCTGGAATACACCAGTCGCTTTGATCGCCTGGCGTTAGCGGATGCTGCCGCGATGGAATTGTCGCGCGACGAGCTGCGCGCCGCCTTTGAGGGTTTGCCTGCCGATCAGCGCCAAGCGTTGGAAGCGGCAGCACAACGTGTGACCGAATATCACCAGAAGCAGGTGCAGGCATCCTGGAGCTATCATGATGAAGACGGTACGCTGCTGGGGCAGCAGGTAACCCCGCTGGATCGCGTCGGTTTGTATGTGCCGGGCGGCAAGGCGGCCTATCCCTCGTCGGTGCTGATGAATGCGCTGCCTGCCAAAGTGGCCGGTGTGTCTGAACTGATCATGGTGGTGCCGACGCCGGATGGTATCAAGAATCAGCTGGTGCTGGCGGCGGCCTTCCTGTCCGGTGTCGATCGCGTCTTTACCATAGGCGGGGCACAGGCGGTTGCTGCATTGGCTTACGGTACGGCAACCATCCCCAAGGTCGATAAGATTGTAGGTCCGGGAAATGCTTATGTAGCCTCGGCCAAACGCCGCGTATTCGGCATCTGCGGCATCGATATGATCGCAGGGCCGTCTGAAATTTTAGTGATCTGCGATGGTAAGACTGATCCCGACTGGATCGCGATGGATCTGTTTTCACAGGCTGAGCACGATGAGTTGGCGCAGGCGATCCTGTTATCCCCTGATCTGGATTTCATTAAGGCGGTGGCTGCCAGTGCCGATCGTCTGGTTGAGCAGATGCCGCGTCGCGAGATTATCAAGACCGCGCTGGAAAATCGCGGTGCGCTGATACATGTGAAAAATCTGGATGAGGCCTGCGAAATCAGCAATCGCATCGCCCCCGAACATCTTGAGATGTCGGTTGAGAATCCGCAGGATTGGCTACCTAAACTGAAGCATGCCGGTGCGATCTTCATGGGGCGCTATACCTCTGAATCGTTAGGCGACTATTGTGCAGGACCCAATCACGTGCTGCCGACCTCGGGCACGGCACGGTTTTCATCGCCGCTGGGGGTGTATGATTTTCAGAAGCGCAGCAGCCTGATACAGGTGTCGCAACAGGGTGCAAAAACTCTGGGGAATATCGCAGCGACGCTAGCTTTTGGCGAAGGATTGCAGGCTCACGCGCAATCTGCACTGTACAGAACAAAATAAATCAAAAAAGGTGTTGACAAGGCATGCGTAAATTATCATAATGCTGCTCCAGTTTTGGAGGGGTGGCCGAGTGGTTAAAGGCAGCAGACTGTAAATCTGCCCTCTCAGAGTACGAAGGTTCGAATCCTTCCCCCTCCACCAGAATTTTAGCAGGATCTGTTTTAGATCCGGCAGCGTTGTTTGATAGGAAATCTTGCGGGTGTAGCTCAATGGTAGAGCAGAAGTTTTCCAAACTTACGACGAGGGTTC